>CAZZHL010000271.1:0-3405 GCA_964653945.1 uncultured Pirellulales bacterium | reverse complement strand
AAGGCGTCAGGACCATCACGTCACGCTCATAATCTAATTCTACAGGCCGAAGGTACTTATTCACTCGCTCCATTAAGTCCCTGTTTCGCTGCTGTGCAGTTTCACGAAGATTTGATAAAAACTTCTCCTGCTGCCCCGTAAGCTTGACACTGGGAAATCCTATCCCCATATAGTAAGAGATACCCGGCTCACCCGGCGAGTTAATCACCACATCGGAAAATTCCGGCACAAAAACCCGTGTCTCCAGCCCTGCACATGCTTTCAGGCCTAACATCCTGGCTGCTTCAAGAAATTCTTCCAGCGCATCCAGTACATCGAAATCCACTACTCCAGCAACAGCTAATCCTGCCTTGCGAGCTAACCAGGCAAATTTGCTCGGCGAATAGCCGTAAGCGTTGTAGGAAAAAAAAGTATGACAGTGCAGATTTACCCGCCAGATGTGTGGCGGGTTGATGTCTGTACCCGGCCTCGGTAAAATTATCTCACCCGCCTCAGCCTTCTTACATAGCGCTAACAGGGCTTCTTTTCTCTCCGCAAAATCGAAACTATCCAGCTTTTCTTCAAGCTCTTCGACCAAACTACTTTCCCTCAACTTTTATCCGCCTCCCGTAAGGGATGGCCAAGTCCATTACGTATGGCGGATTTGCTCCGTGCTTTTTTGTATTGCTCTTCCCAAAGCGACGCCTCTTGCGGCTGATACTCTTTCAACTCAAATGAATTGCGGACAATTTGCCTCAACTCTGCCAGCGTCTTTATTTGTCCCGTCGCCTTGGCCTGCATAAGGATATTGCCACTGGCAGTCGCTTCAATAGGTCCGGTAATTACCTTTTTCCCGGTGGCGTTAGCCGCAAATTGACAGAGCAGCTCATTTTGTATACCGCCGCCGACAATATGGAGCACCTCAATATCCTTTCCTGTAATATCCTCGATAGCTTCCATCACATAGCGGTACTTGAATGCCAAACCTTCCAGTATGATTCTTATTAACTGCCCTTTGTCGTCGGTGGTTTTCTGTCCCGTTTTAGCCAAATACTCATTGATTCGTTCAGGCATGTCACCCGGTGCCAGAAATGCACTATTATCAACATCAATATAACCGGCAAAAGACGCTGCTTTTTCCGCCATCGCCGACAGTTCCGGATAAGACAGCTCAATTCCCTCACGCTGCCATTGCCTTTTGCACTCCTGCGTCAGCCATAATCCAATTATGTTTCTCAAAAGCCGAATCGTATTTTCAACTCCACCCTCGTTTGTAAATTCATATTCGAATGTTTTATCATTAACAATTGCCTTCGGCACCTCAACCCCCATCACGCTCCACGTCCCTGATGAAAGAAATGCCCACCTGCTATCCTCAGCAGCCGGTATCGCAGCCACCGCAGAAGCTGTGTCGTGCGAGCTAATCGCAACAACCGCGACAGGCCCACAGCCGATTTCTTTTCCAACCTTCGCTGTTAACTGCCCCACAACCGTCCCCGGCTGAACTATTTCCGGCATAATATCAATCGGCAAAGATAATCTATTTAAAACTTCTTTTGACCACTGACCTGCCTTCATATCCATAAATTGTGATGTGCTTGCGAGAGTATACTCCACAAAAACCTCACCGCATAAATAATAGCTGAACAAATTTGCCATAAAGAGCAGGTTCTTGGCCTTGGCAAGTGCCGATGAATTAGTCAACCGCATCGCAAGAAGCTGGTAAACGCTGTTTAACTGCATAAATTGCAGGCCGGTATTCTCATAAATTTCTCGCTTGCTCATCAACTCAAATGCCTTTTCCATCATCCCGTTGGTTCGGCTGTCGCGATAGTGATAAGGATTCTCAACCAATTTGCCATCGGCATCGAGCAGGCCGAAATCAACCCCCCAGCTATCTACGCCTATACCTTGAACCACCTGGGGTTCACGGCCAACCGCCGCACTTATTCCTGTTTTAATCTCGGACAGCAGCCGGTTAAAATCCCAGTGCAGCGACCCATTCTCTTCAATGGTTCGACGTTGCTCACCATCCAATCCTGAGCGTAGTCGAAGGATCGGCCCATTGTCGAACCGGTGAATTTCCTCAATTCGTAGCACGGGCTTCCAGCCCGTGATCTCACGGCCAGGATGGCCGTGGTACGTTACCGAACCAAGCATAACCCTGCCGCTATCGGCACCAAGGTCAACCCCAATATATTTATGATTTGCCATTTTCGATTTCCAATTTTAATCCGCCTTACGTCTGGCGGATTAATTTGATTTACTATTCTTGATTTTTAATTTTAATTCGACAATCTGCATTCGGCAATCGAAAATCCTTTATCGCAAACTCCTTATAAGCAAGTGTCGCCGACGCTCCATAGCCTTCCGGCCTTCGCAGCCGCTTCGGCGGAGTAGGCTGGCGACGGAGCGATTAAGGATAAATGATTTGTGATATTATGAGGTTGATGTGTATAAAAATCAAATCTTAATTTTTTATAAGTTACCAGCCCATGCCGGCAAGCCCACAGCTCCAACAATCGGGCTAAATTGCAGGCCTTAGAAATTATTTTCTTTTTCTAATCGCCAGCCCGCCCAGACCAAGTAGTAAAATCGTCCCCGGCTCGGGGATGATAATGATCTGCGCATTTGAATCAATCCAGATGTGAAAGTAGCTGTCCAATACTGAACCATCCTGCAATATACCGCTTATAGGGCCTGATAGCCAATACCCATATATGTCGCTTGGTGTGCCATAGCCCCGGAGGTCATCACCAAAGCTCAAAGCTGTGCTGTTGACACTGAAGTCGCTACCATAAAGATAAATCGTGCCATCATACGCCTGAAAAGAAGAGTTTATCGTTCATCCCATAATGTCAATGATGCAGTTGTCATGTGAAATGATAGGCTTTTTAGTTACCCCTCCGTTGATTGTGATGGTGCTATCATCATAAGCATGAATATAATTATTAACGGTTCCGCCGTTGATAATGACCTCGCTGGACTCTTGAGTTTGAATATTATTACTAATCAGGCCGTTGTTGATTATGGTTGTGCTTGTGGTATAGGTGAAAAGAGTTCTGATTGTTCCGCCGTTGATAGTAACTGTGCAGTCGCATGTCGCACCAAGCTTATTCACCGAACCGCTATTGACTGTGGCGATACTGTTTTCATGGACATAAAGCCAATCGTTAATGGAGCCGCCTCGGACATTTATCCTGCTATTTCCATAGCTACTCAAGCGATAGGGATATTCAATATTTGCACCATCCAGCACATTTACCGTGGTGTAAATATCCGGTGTTTGATAGTCCACTCGAACCCTGTCGTTGATTTCATAGTCGATGTCGTGTGTGGCGCCATGTTTGATTTCATTTGTCCCAAGTGTGGGGGAAGGGGACAGTATGAATTGAAACGCGTCGAAATTTGTTGTGGTTTTTGTTT
>CAZZHL010000270.1:0-3447 GCA_964653945.1 uncultured Pirellulales bacterium | reverse complement strand
AACACTTATCAATGCCGTCTTAATTTTCACATCCATTTTACCTTCTTCTCCTTTTCTACCTAATAATGCTGTTAATAAACGACTATTTTATCTTCAACCGGCTCTATGCAAGCAACCCGGCCACTCTCATCAGCGATATATATTTTTGAGTCCATCGTATTAGCCGCGTATCTCGAAACCTGCGCAAAATTAACTGAATACAGTTTTTCCCCTTTTCTACTATCCATCACGGCCAATGTTTTCACCTTTGTAATCACATACACTCTTTCCCCCGCCTCCGCCAGTAAATCAGCACCTTCAGCCAACTGCCACAAAAGCTTGCCACTTTTTTTATCTATCGCCGCGAGCCCCTTATAGCCAGCCCGCTGATAAACGACATCCTGCGTTAAAAGCGGGGCTTTATCGAGCACCGCATTCGTCTGATATTTCCAGATAAGATTACCCTTTAGGGTATTGACCATATAAATACACGTATCTTCACAGGCAAAAAAAAGTGAATTTCCATCTCTTATCACCGGCCCAACAATACCACCACCGGCATCAAACTGCCAGAGTTTGACAGGCCCGTCAGGAGTGATGCTAATTAAATTGCCGGCATTGGTAGAAAATATGACGAAGTTCTCGTCAGCTATAACCGAAGTAATCATCGAATCGTTCCCAGCCGCCGCCTCAAAAACTTGAACTTTGTCGTCCGAACGAAACGCATGCACACGTTTGTCCACTCCAGCCAAATAAAAGTATGAACTATTGCGAGCAGCAGGACAAACCATACCAAACTTCGGATAGTAGGCGCTACGCACCGCATAGGTTTGCGTATCAAACTCAACAAAGCTGTCGCCGACTATAGATATGAGCTTATCCCCATAAAGCTCCATCTGTCCAACAGGCAAACCAGCCGGTGCGACGGACTTACCGGATACCATCTTACCCTCCTGCCGGTCCAAAACGAACATATAATTACGATTAGAAAGCGCATAAATACGCTCATCAAGCATAACTAATCGCTCCAAGCTCTCACCTTTTTTAATCGGCAGCTCATTGTCCCACAAAATTTTTAATTGAGCCTGCTCAAGCAACTCCGGGGAAACAATCCCGCCAGACGGGAGGCGGGCAAGCCCTTCTGAACTATCTGCTGCGCCGAAAATAACCGGCTCAGTCAATAAAACCGAAAGAATCCCTAATAAACACAACCTACATCGCAAATTGCCTGACATTTCCCAGTCCTCCCATTTTGCCACCAAGACACAAAGGCACTAATTTTTTTAACTTTTATTTTCTTTGTGTCTTTGTGACTTCGTGGCTAATTTTTTTTGCTTTAAGCTTTACATTTTCACATAGTCTGACAAATCAATATTATGTTCTTTCTCGAATTTCTGCATCTCTTCGATACGCACGATATCGTCATTTATTCGATTTGCCAGCTTAAATATATATGGCTTACCTGCCAGCCGGTTTTTCAGGTCGTCGAGCATTGCTCCCCACGCCCTGTCGTACAACTGGGCCTTGAGGACTACCAGCATACGGTGCTCATTGCTCAACCTGTCAACGTAATCGCTCACCTCTTTGCGCCGTAAGGCGTCCTGCGAGCTGACACTCATTTCACCAGTTTTATCGCTATTTTCAGCCATTTTTACCACCTTAACCCATTGTTAAGATGTCTCCCGTCAGTCCCGTAAGGGATGCCTGCCATAAGGCATCCCGTGGATTACGGCAGGATGGCTAAGTCCATAACGGGCTGTATTTTGGCCAAATGCTAACGAAAAGAGCCGCCAATTGCAACAAATTTTCCCAAATTCCTCCCGGCCCGTTAGAAATCGTCTATTTCGCAGGTTGTTCTTCGGCTATAGAATTTCTAACAGGTCTCGTTCCTTCAGGCAGATATTTTAAGCCTTCCCCATTAAAAATATTAGAAGTGCAAAACAACAATCCTAAAATGTTGCCTGTAATCCCATCAGTCCCGTAAGGGATGCCTGCCATAAGGCATCCCGTGGATTACGGCAGGATGGCCAAGTCCATGCCGATATCATGCTAATTGATTTCTGATGTTTTCTAATTTTCCGAAGCAGATTAGCTCATCACCCAGAAGAACTTTCGTGTCCGCTTTTGGATTTGGTATTGTTTCAACATCTCTCGTTATTGCCAGAACCGTAATATCATGCTTCCTCAGTTCGGACTGAGAAAGTGTTTTATCAAGAACCTGACTTCCGGTGGAAATCTTAATTTTTGAGACACCATAACCACCCGTTGCCAATAAAAGCTCTTCAAAAGACACCTTTTGGAAGATTTCTTTTTTGATGATTTTTTTCCTGAGAAAGTTGGTGACTCTCCTGACGAACTGTTCGTGCGTGAATACCCTGTATATTACATACACCACGACCACAATAATGGCCAAGTTTACCCATATCACTAAATAAGAAGGGATACGAAATGGAAAGAATGATTCAGACAACTTGGAAAGTATAGTTTCTTGAGGTACCAAAGAGCCAGCCAGAGTGGCAATCATAATTACCAGGCCTGCATTACCTAAAATGATAAGAACAGAAGCAATCCTCCGTCTCTGTTTATTGGCGGTAATCAACTCCGCCTCTTTTGTCGTAAATCCTGTCCCTGAAAAGCAGGATAACGCCTGGAATTTTGCCAGCGACCATTCAAGTCCGGTCAGCTGAAACGCAATGGCCCCGATTCGTACCACAATGAATGATACAATAATCGCTAAAATGAACAAAATCAACATAATCGCTTCTCCTTAACTTGCTTAAGGCAAGAGATAAATCTCCATAATTCAAAGCCACTTTTTATTTGGCCTTTCATTTTTTTAGTTCAGCTTGCTTTTTTGTTGCTTCGATTTTCTCAGCTATTTCTTTTGGGTCACCAAGATAGTAATGTTCTACTGCTTTTAAATCTTTATCAAGTTCATAAATCAGCGGTATACCTGTAGGTATATTCAAATTCGGTATGTCTTCATCACTGATACCGTCGAGATATTTTACAAGAGCCCTCAAGCTATTGCCGTGAGCACAGATAAGAACCTTTCTTGCCCTTTTCAATTCGGGCTCGATAGAATCATACCAGTATGGCAAAAATCTTTCCACGGTATCCTTCAGGCATTCTGTCAGCGGTATGTCTTTTTCGTCCAGGTCTTTATATTTTTGTTCATTTGCCGGATTTCGTGGGTCGTCTTTACTCAAAGCCGGGGGTCTTGTATCGTAACTTCTTCTCCAGATATGCACCTGCTTCTCGCCGTATTTTTCAGTCATTTCGCTTTTATTAAGGCCCTGAAGGGCCCCGTAATGACGCTCATTCAGACGCCACGAATTTATTACTTCAATCCACATCAAATCCATCTCATCAAGGATAATCCACAAAGTCCGGATGGCCCTTTTCAATACCGAGGTAAAGGCAATATCAAATGTGAATCCCTTTTGTTTGAGGACCGAGCCGGCCTTT
>CAZZHL010000269.1:0-3458 GCA_964653945.1 uncultured Pirellulales bacterium | reverse complement strand
AAAAAGCACATCCAAGAGAACAGGATAGCGAGCACGATAATGGGGAGCTGTAGAAGGTAAAAAATTGAACAAATGGTTGTGAGTAAAAAGGCCGCTCTTAAAAGCGGCCTTTTTTATTGAATTTTGGCATAATACACAACAACTTAGTCACTTGCCCATGCGCTTATAATCGATAAGGGCTGATTTTTTTCTGAGGATATACAATATGATGTCTGTAACACTAATAATTCCTGCAAGCTTGCCCTGATTAAGTATCGGCACTCTTCGAAAGTTGTTGTTCATAAGACAATTACAGACGTCAAACAGATTATCATCTTGGTTGAAACTGACCACTTCTGTGGTCATGAAGTCCTCGACATTTCCTGGTTCTGCCTTTGGGTCATAGAGTAACTTGAGTATATCCTTTTCTGATATTATGCCTACAAGATTCATATAGTTATCAATGACCGGTAGACCGGTAATATCTCTCGTTGCAAGTATTTCCACTGCCTCATATATTGGTGCTCCTTTTGTTATGGTTACCAGCCCACACTTCATAGCATCTCTCGCCCTGGGAATATCTTTATGCTTTGTAGGTTCTTCAGCTATACTTTCCGGCCTGAATTTATCTTTGTTGGCCTTGATGAGGTCTGCTCTACTTATGATGCCAACTATATTGCCGCGGCGGAGTATAGGGACCCTGCGGAAATGGTTAGTCATAAGACTGTGGCAAACGTCCAGCACGCTGTCTTCTTCGTCGAAACTAACAACATCTTTGGTCATATAGTCCTTAACAATTCCCGGCAGGAACTCCTTGTCAAAGAGTAGTTTTAACAGGTCTTTCTCCGAGATAATACCGACCAGGCCTGTATCATCTACAACCGGCAGACCGCTAATACTTTTTCCTATCATTAAACGTATAGCCTCATATACTGACTCATCTTTTCTGATAACAATCACGGCGCATTTCATAATATCTTTGGCTTTCTGGGGTTCATCTTTTCTGTGCTCTGCGATATCCAAAGTCAATTGAGTGTTTTTCGTGCTTTTTGAGAAATTTTTGCTGACCATAATATCCCCCATAAAAATACTTCTCAATGATTATGCACATTTTGCTTTTGCAAAGCGGTCATGATTTTATCAACCAGGTCCCCGCAATAAAACGGCTTAGTGATATAATCGCAGATGTTGCAGGACGAAGCTCCAATGATATCTTCTACCTCGTCAGATACACTACACATTATCACAGGAATGTCTTTTATCTTTTTCTGTTTCCTGAGGTGTTTGAGCATATCGTGGCCGTTCATGACCGGCATTTTAATGTCAAGCACAATAAGGTCTGGTTTTTCTTTTGCCGCTTTTATGAGCCCCTCTTCCCCGTTAGCAGCAGCAATAACCTCACATCCGTAATACGCAAGTCTTTGTTGGATTGTCTCGAATATATTAGGGTCGTCATCGACAACAAGTATCCTGGGCTGGTGAGTTTTAACCCTTTTTTTGAGCAATCCTAACATTTAGTATCTTGCCTCCTGAATTTTCTGTTTGAATATCTTGAATTCCGTTTGCAGCAGAATCAATCTTAAACTTCTTATCGGCCTAAATACAAAGTGACTTAAGTGAAAAGTAGGTCTGCATCTCTTGTAATAAAAGAGATGTAAGGTCAAATTTGCTCTGTGACAAATTTGCATGACCTTGCCGAGACTAAATTGTTTTTTGGTTCTCGGTGATGTTGGTATTATTATTGGTGCCGATATATTCCGGTATAAGCTCTTTTATTTTCTTGACTATCACGGCGTAATCTTGCGTTCGGGCAATAGTTACCAGCTCGTCTATAGCTGTGCGAATCTTATCCCGGTCCACCGGAATATTCTTCCATATAGCAATTTTCGGATGTCTTGTGGGCTGCATATCTTCGCCTTTTATCGAGAGCTCTTCAAAAAGCTTTTCGCCTGGTCTGGGGCCTGTGAAGACCAATTCAATATCTTCTCCGGGTCTGAACCCGCTAAGTGTGATAAGCTCTCTGGCCAGGTCCACAATTTTTACTGGTTCGCCCATATCAAGAACAAAGATTTCTCCACCTTTTCCCATTGCTGCCGCTTGCAGAACAAGCTGGCTGGCTTCCGGAATGGTCATAAAATACCGCTTCATCTCAGGATGTGTAACCGTTACTGGGCCGCCATCGGCAATTTGCCTCTTGAAGATAGGCACGACTGAGCCTTCAGAGCCCAGCACATTGCCAAACCGCACGGTTACGAAATGTGTTTCACTGGTTCTATTTAGGTCCTGAACATACATTTCTGCAATTCGCTTTGATGAGCCCATTATGCTGGTCGGGTTAACAGCTTTGTCGGTACTAATCATTACAACATTTGTGGCGCCATATTTATCCGCTGCATCAGCAATGTTTTGTGTACCTAAAACATTGTTTTTGATGGCTTCTCCGGGGTTAAGCTCCATCAAAGGCACGTGCTTGTGAGCAGCAGCATGAATAACAACCTGCGGTTTATGGTTTTTGAAGACTTCCTCTACACGTATTCTGTCGGTAATGTTGCAAATAATTGTTTCTATTTGAGCTTCGGGATATTGCTTGCGTAATTCCCGCTCTATATAAAACAGCGGATTTTCCGCTTGCTCAATCAACAAGAGCAGCTTCGGTTTGAAATTGCATACCTGCCTGCACATTTCCGAACCAATAGAACCGCCAGCACCAGTCACAAGAATTACTTTATCTTTCAGAAAATCCTCTATTAATTCCAGGTCAAGCTCAACAGCTTCTCTACCAAGCAAATCGTTAATATCTACATCTCGAATTTGAGAAACGCGGAACTTACCTGTGGCGATATCCATAAGTGACGGCACCGTACGGAAGCGAATCTTAGCACCTTCGCACACCCGGATAACACGTCTTAGTTCTTTATGACTTGCTGAAGGCATTGCGATGGCAATTTCTTCGATATTGCGTTCCTCACAGATTTTAGGCGTTTGGTCAACCATACCAAGGATTTGTATTCCATGGATATAAGTACCTTGTTTGGCAGGGTCATCATCGATAAAGCCAAGCACCTCATATTCGGCGACCGGCTTTTGGTGGATGTCGCGCAGAAGTGCTTCACCAGCGTCTCCGGCACCAACTATAAGAAATCGTTTCAATCGGCCAGCTTCAGCTGTGCGAAATTCCTCAAAGTAGAGTCGTATTAAAATTCGCAATCCGGCCAACAGTAAAATCGTGCCAAAAATATCAGCCACAAATACACCTTGGCTGACCTCACGTATGGCCTGTAGCTGTTCATTCTGCTGTAGCTTTTGAATCATTGAGGTTATGACCTCTGTTTCCTCAATAGAGGTCGAACCAGCTCCCATAAACGTCATAAATAATGCATACCATAAGGTCACGATTATCAGGGTGCTAACAAGTGAAGCACGCAGTATACCGATAAGGTCGGATATGCTGGCATAGCGCCACCAGCCACGGTACTGCT
>CAZZHL010000268.1:0-3497 GCA_964653945.1 uncultured Pirellulales bacterium | reverse complement strand
TTGTTACAGTGCTTGGGCACCGCGCCCTGGGCGACCAGCTGAGAACAGTTTTTGTTGATAATGCCCTAATGAGAAAGGGTGAGCCGCAGCAGGTTGTTGAGATTTTCGCTTCATTAGGTATTGCCGTGGAGTTGGTGGATGCTAAGAACGAATTTCTTTCTGCTTTAGCTGGGTTAACGGACCCTGAAGAAAAACGACAGGCTGTTACAGACACGTTTTACTCAAAGGTCTTCAGTAGACTTGTTAAAGAATCGGACGCAAAGTATTTGCTGCACGGCACAATCCTCACGGATATCGAAGAAACTGTAGATGGAATTAAACGTCAGCATAATATTTTGACTCAGCTTGGTATTGACACCCAAAAAGCTTATGGTTATTCGGTCCTCGAACCGCTTAAGACCCTGCGAAAGGACGATGTTCGTGAGGTTGCTAAGCTGCTGGGATTGCCGCCCGGAATCTCGCAGAGAATCCCATTCCCAGGGCCGGCTCTGGCAACTCGAATTATCAGTGAAGTTACTCTTGACCGGCTGCAAACTGTAAGGGCTGCGACGGCCATTGTGGAAGAGGAGCTTGCCGATAGTGGGGCGTTTCAATATTTGGCTGTATTGCTTGGCGACCGCGCAACAGGCATAAGAAACAAAAAGCGCGAATTTGGCCAGATTATTGTCGTACGGTGTATTGAGAGCACCGATGCTCGTACTGCGACTGTTACCCAGCTGCCCTGGAATAAGCTAAATCGTATCTCTGAGCGAATCACTCAGATAAAAGGCGTCAATCGCTGCCTGTATGATTTAACGCCAAAACCACCGGCTACTATTGAGTACATTTGAGGAAGGTTACATTTTTTTGAATGATAAAAAATGGGAGAGCTTACAAAAAAGCTCTCCCTTTATTTATGTGGCTCTTTCCTTTTTGTCATTAGCTCTCGCATGCAATGCCTGCATTTCGCTCTGACTTGTGTGCGGTGACGAAAGACGGCAGTTACAGGGTTAAGCTAACATGGCCGATAGGGTCATTTTTCAGAGCCACCCTTTTTGAATTTCATAGACATACATCGGTAGATGTTGTTTTTAATCTTGAATGTTTTTGGCAAGCGCCGAGTATCGTAATATAACGCTGTTTAAAGCAGGGTAAGATGCTGATAATTTCAAGCCTTCTCACCCTTTCTGTGCTTTTCCCAGACCACGATTTGGTTAGTATAAGGTTCTAACCTATGTCCGGTAGCTTACCTCATTTAGCCCCGATAATGCGGAATTATTTATACTTACGATTTTTGTAAATAAATTAAAAAAAGGCAAAAAATTTTAAATTATCAAGTCTTAGTTTGCTTTGCAGAAAACGGTATAGAACATCATTTCGAGCGAGCCGGAGGCGAGTCGAGAAATCCCTCGACCTTGATCGGGACAGGTCTGTTTTTTGAATAGATTTCTCCACTTTGCGTCCCTAAGGGACGCTTCGGTCGAAATGACACGGGTTCTTTTCTACGGAGCATTCTTAATTGTGATTTCGCAGAGTTCTCGCTTACTCTGTGAAGGTGCGGAATTCTTGCATAAGCAGTTTTGTGTATCTTCCTGGCTTACCATCACCGATTATCTGGCCGTCAAATTTCACAACAGGTACAATATCTTTCGTAGTTACCGCGATAAAAAGCTCATCTGCTTCTTTTGCCTGTTGCGGGGTTAATGATATTTCAACTATTTCAAAACCAATATTTTTAGCTGCGTTGATTACAAATTTGCGTGTAACGGAGGGCAGGATATTGGCCTCCAATGAAGCAGTTTGAAGTGCCCGGCTACGGTCCCTAAGGGGACGAGTTTGTCCCAGTATTGCAAACAACGCCGAGCTGGCTCCTTCGGTTATAAGTCCGCTTTCATCAACGAGTATCGCTTCGCCGCAGCCTTTTTGTAGTGCATCCTGACAAGCCAGAACATTCGCTAATAAGTTTAGTGATTTTATGTCGCATCTTTTCCACCGCCAATCGGGATGTGTTGATACTGCAATACCTTTACTCTTTTCTTCCGTATCGTCAGGTAATTCCGTAACTGTCAGAAAGAAATTTGGCTTTAAGCCGGCATCGAAGGTATGGCTTCGCGGTTCTGAGCCTCGGGTGATGTGAAAATATATCTTGGCGTTGGAAATATCTGCTGCCTTAAAGGCCTTCTGCACTCGTTTGCGTACCTCATCGATCTCTACCCCGGCTATTCCAATTGCAGATAGGCTATTGGAGAATCTTTGCAGGTGTTCTTGTAGTGAAAAGATTTTGCCGTCGTAGCTTCGCACTACTTCATACACGCCATCGCCGAAGAAAGTTCCCCGGTCCAGATATGCCGGCCCGAGCTCGTCGGCCGCCACGATTTTATCATCTATCATAGCTATTTGCATAAAGATTATCCGAAAGTGCTATTAACTTGCATTTTAACGCATTATTGATTGTACGACACAAAAATATTTGATAATTTGCTTTACAGGAATACGCCAATCCCGTAGAATGCTCAAAAATGTCATTCTTGGCACAGTAGGCCGAAGCCCTGAGCTAAGCAAAAGAATCTCTTGCCGGGAGTTTTAACAATGTATGTTGTGATTGAACAAGGGTCAAAACAGTATAAAGTCTCCGAAGGTGATTGTATAAATATCGACCTGACCGATGTATCGCCTGATGCCAGGACCATCGAGCTGGACAAGGTTTTATTTGTGAGTGACGGCGAAAAGGTCAAAATCGGCACACCTTATCTGAAAGGTGCAAAGGTTATTGCCTCATTTACGACCACCGCCGAAGAGGCGATAGTTAAAGACAAAAAGCTTTATCCAACGCACTTCAGAAGACGGAAAAACAGTAAAAAACGCATAGGCCACCGCCAGAAATATCTTCAGGTAACAATCGACAAAATCCAGGCCTGATAACAGCCGAATGTAAGGGCCGGCGAGAATGAAAAAGTTTTCTATTATACATGTGCCGATACTGTCTTTTTTCTCTGGCGATTTATATAGAGATGTTGGATTAAACTGGAGAGGGGTCTGTTTTGGCTATCTGTTTTTACTTGTTGCGGCCTGCGCGATACCCAGAGTTTTTATTGCCAAAAAGAGTATATCGCTTTTCATCGATGAAAAAGCTCCCCCGTTGGTTGACCAGGTCCCCAAAATCACGATAACTGATGGCGAGGTTCATGTTAGTGAAACGCAGCCATACTATATCATTGCTCCTGATAGTAACGAAGTTCTTGTCGTTATAGATACAACCGGAACAATACAATCTCTGGATGATACGGACGCATTTGTTTTATTGACGAAAACAAAACTGATTTTGCGCGAGAGCAAAGTGGAGCATAGGACATACGACCTTTCTAAGGTAAAGGAATTTACTTTAGAAAGGGGTAAAATAATGGACTGGTTGAATATAGGAAAGAAGTTAATAGTGCCGATACTTTTGCCCTTTATTATTGTCGGTTCCTACATATTTCGGATTATTCAGGCCCTTATATATGCGGCAATCGGGCTGA
>CAZZHL010000267.1:0-3504 GCA_964653945.1 uncultured Pirellulales bacterium | reverse complement strand
ACGATAAAAATAAGGATAATAAACCTTCTCATTTTTTCCCCTGACGTTGTCATAAAGGTATTTTCGCAGTCTTTATGCTCTTAAGATGCGTCTTTGTTACCCTTCTCCCCACCGATGTCTTGTTTCCAGAGTGTCTTCTGTATGCAAAGCATACACTAATTTGTGGTGGCAGGCGAATACTGTATCTTTTGCTGTGTATCGCCTTCAAGCTTACTCTAACATTTAGTATAACGGATTTGGCTTAAAAATGCAAGAGTTTTCCCGCTTTGTGACACTGAGCAGTCAATATCTCTCCTGTTTACATAAACCACAGTAAATATTACCGCCCAAATTAATCAACGTTGTTTACTTATTTTTTTCATCTGCCAGAATTTTTCGTAAAATTGTTATCAGTGTTCTCGGCTCAAAGTAGTTGGCAGGTAATCGCAAATATACCGTCTTCGGGTCAGAAATTCTGGTTTTGCCTGATGTATTCTTAAAAAGCAAATTCGCTTTGCTTTTAGCATCTTTTTCAAACGAAAAAATCAAATCCTGGCCGGAAGCGACAATACTTTTTATTTTCTGCTTACCGGCTGCAATTCGCAATTCTGCCAACTCCAGCAGCAGCTTGACCTCATCCGGCACAGGGCCATAAACATCAATTAATTCGTTTTCTATCTGTTTCAAATCATCTTTAGTTTTTGCAACAGCGATTTTGCGGTAAACATCCATCCTGAGTCTGTCGAGCGGTATATAATTCTTGGGTATATATGTAGCGAAACCCAAATCGATAGTCGCCGTAGGTATGGATTCGGTCGGCTCGTTCTTCAATCTTTTTACGGCGTCAACCAGCAATTCGCAGTACATCTGATAGCCAACGATTTGAATATGGCCGGACTGCTCCGGTCCTAAAATATTGCCGGCCCCTCGAATCTCCAAATCTCGCAGAGCAATCCTAAAGCCGGCGCCTAAACTTGAATAATCTTCTATGGCTTTGAGCCGTTTGGCTGCCAACGGTGTAATCGGCCGAGACACGGGAAGCAGCATGTATGCGTACGCACGGTGCTTATACCTGCCGACCCTGCCGCGAAGCTGGTGCATCTCCGCCAGGCCGAACCTGTCCGCATCATTTATAAAAATAGTATTGGCATTTGGAATATCCAGACCCGATTCAATAATCGTCGTGCATACGAGCACATCTGTTTCGCCCATTACAAAATCTATCATCGCTTTTTCCAGCTCGCTCTTTGGCATCTGGCCGTGTGCGATGGTAACTTTCGCATCAGGGACCAGTTTTTGAATCTCCCAGGCCTTTTTCTCAATCGTCCTGACCCTGTTGTGCAGGAAAAACACCTGCCCCCGGCGGTTCAATTCACGGTAAACGGCCTTTTTGATAAGCTCTTTGTTGTAGGCGGTTACGGTTGTTACTATGCTGCGTCTATCCAGCGGCGGCGTCGCCAGCGAGCTTATATCACGCAGGCCCAATAGTGACATATGCAGTGTCCGCGGAATCGGCGTAGCTGTCATTGTAAGGACATCGACATTGACGCACAGCTTTTTGAGTTTTTCTTTATGTTCGACCCCGAACCGCTGCTCCTCGTCGATTATCACCAGCCCCAAATCCTTAAATCCCACGTCTCCGCTTAAAAGCCGATGTGTGCCTATAAGTATATCGACTTTGTCTGCCTTTGCCCGAGCGATAATGTCGGCTGCCTGTTTTGTTGTTTTGAATCGATTTAAAATTTCGATATTGACCGGAAAATCAGCAAACCGCTCGGTGAAAGTCCTGCCGTGCTGGACGCACAATACTGTTGTCGGCACAAGCACCGCCACCTGCTTTCCGTTCTCGACCGTCTTAAACGCCGCCCGCATCGCAAGCTCGGTTTTGCCGTAGCCAACGTCACCACACAGCAATCTATCCATCACCATCGGCTGCTGCATATCCGCTTTGATTTGCTCTGCAGTGGTAGTCTGGTCAGGCGTTTCCTGGTAAGGGAAGGACTCTTCGAATTCGGCCTGCCAGTTCGAATCTTCTGCGAACTTAATTCCGCCCATCGTCTGGCGTTTGGCCTGAACATCAAGCAATTCGGCTGCAAGGTCCTGAACAGAGTGGGCAACCTTTTGCTTTTGCTTGAGCCATCTTTTCGAGCCGACCTTGCTTAATTTCGGCCGCTTCGGACTTGTCCCTATGTACTTCTGCACCAGCGCAATATTGCGAACCGAAACCTGGATTTTCACGCCGTTTGCATATTCAATAGTAAGATACTCGCTTATCCGGCTACGGCTCGGCGTTTTTATTCCTTCTGTGGCCAGAGTATCACCTGCGCCGAGACGAGTCCGGCCTTTTTCCTGTATAGTTTTCACCCCTGAGAACTTACCGATTCCGTAAGAAGCGTGGACAACATAGTCACCTTCCTGCAAATCGTTGAGTGTATCCACCGGTGCCGTCGCCCGTGCAGGCCCCTGCCTTCTCCGCAGTGCGTACTGGCCAAACAGCTCGTGATGACTTATCACAATTGTATTTAGCGAATTTATAACAAAGCCCTGGTGAACAAAACCTCTGGCCAGCTTAAAATTCGCAGGAATTTTCTTGTTAATATCCTCAATAATCTCACATATTCGCTTTATTTCTGCTTCGGCTTCGCAGTAAAACAGCACTTGTTTTCCATCCTTGACCTGTTGTACCAGTTCTGTCAGGGCTTCTTTGTGTCCGGCCCATATAGAAGTGGCCTTGTGTTGAAATTGCTGCACGCTTCTAATATCCACTTTGAGAAAATCATCCGTCCCCTCGGCTGTGCTCGGGACAGGCTTGGCCGTAGCAAATCTGCAAATATACAGCTGCGTAAATTTGCCCATCGCATTATAGATATCTTCCCAGCTGTAAAGCCGACCTGCATCTTCGGCCCGCTGGTGATATATATTCGCCACCTCTTCGATATCAGCCGGCTCTTCGAGAATTACTATGGTATCCTGAGGCAGGATGTTTACAAAAAGCTCCCTTTGCTCTATCGTAGTACCACAGACCACAGAAACAATTGCGATATTTTCTATATGTCGAATCGACCGCTGCGTATCGAGGTCGATTTCGCGGATGCTTTCTATAGTGTCACCAAAAAATTCAATCCTTATTGCTTCAGCAGTCTTAGAAGAAACGCTTTTCTGGGTTTTGTCTGACAGGACTTTTTCAGCAGTCAGTGGGGCATAGATATCAACAATTCCTCCGCGACGAGCAAATTGACCCGGCAAGTCGACACTTTCTACTCGTTCAAAACCGCTATCAACCAGCCAATTGACAACTTGCTCCGGTGACATCGTCTTATCCGCCTTCGCTGAAGCTTCCGGCTTCGCTTTCGCTACGCCGGACAAGCCGGCGGACAAGTTTGTTTCCAGCCGCAGACAACTTTCTCTGAGAGCCTGTGGGTTCGGTATCGGCTGACAAAGTGCCTGTATCGATGTCGGTATAATAAATCGTGACTCGTGGCTCCCGCCTTCGCTGAAGCTGCGGCGGACAGGCGTGGCTCCCGC
>CAZZHL010000266.1:3214-3527 GCA_964653945.1 uncultured Pirellulales bacterium | reverse complement strand
GCAGGCAGCCGGATTTTTAGAGGATGTCGATTCGTTCTTAACTCCCCTCAACATCGGTTTTGAGCTTGACAAAAACGGAGTATTAAGTCTGGACACAAACGATTTTGATGAAGCAATAGCCGAAGATTATAGGGGTGTTCTTGCTTTAATAGGGGCCGACAAGACAGGCAGCAGCACCAGCGATACCATCGAGTTCTACGGTGCCAGTACAAATTATACAACAGGGGGTGAATATAACGTACAGGTGACGGTAAGCGGTAGACTCATCACAAGTGCCCAAACAAAACTTTCAACCGAATCGACGTATCGTGAT
>CAZZHL010000266.1:0-3204 GCA_964653945.1 uncultured Pirellulales bacterium | reverse complement strand
GTGATATGGCAATTAGTGGTAATATTAGTACCGGCAATAGCGACTTTGACGATAACGGCGCCCCGCAATATGCTGAGAATGGACTTCAGCTGAGTGTTGACTTGACTACGGACGGCGATTATACCGCTACGGTTCGCGTCAAGCAGGGTTTTGCTGGTAAAATAGAGGATAAAATCGACAGGATGCTAAAGGCAACCGTAGGCTCTCTCATTGTCGACCAGGACCACATCGAAGACCAGGTAAAAATACTCCAGGACAAAATTGAAGATGAAGAATACCGTCTGGAACAAAGGGAGAAAAGATTGATACTTCGCTTTGCCCGCCTCGAGAAAACATTGGCCTTATTACAAAACCAGATGGCCGCTGCAGGCATAATATCTACGTCAGCATAAATCTTTCATCAAGCTTTTTATACTTTCCTGTGCCGCAACCGATAAACAAGAGCCAGGACCTCTGCCACTGCTGCATACAGGGTTTCTGGTATAGCAGCACCAAGCTCTATTGTTGAATATATGGTTCTGGCCAATTCAGGCTTCCTTACAATCGGCACACCGTAAGCCCGCGCGATTTCTTTTATCTTTTCCGCCAGGTGGTCCGCGCCTTTAGCCACCATAATGGGCGCTTCCATTGTTTTCGCATCGTAACTCAGGGCTACGGCTACATGTGTTGGGTTGACAAGTACTACCTTGGCTTTAGGAACCTCTTGCAGCATACGCTTGGCGGCCATCGCAAATTGGATTCTTCGGATGCGACTTTTAACTTCCGGTAAACCTTCTGTCTGCTTGCGCTCTTCTTTTACCTCCTGCTTTGTCATCTTTAAATCCTGGATAAACTTCCATTTTTGGTAAACAGTATCAGCGGCGCCTATAACCAGAAGTGCGATGCAAATACGTATGCACAGGCCTAATATCATCTTTGCAATAAGTGCAAGCATCCCCAAAGACCAGGCCCATCGTAGAGTGGTGAGTACCTCAAGCTTATCCTTAAGGTAGAACCAGACGATGAGCGCAACAAAGAAAAACTTTGCGATAGACATCAGTAGCTTTACCACAGAGCGGCCGTTTACTAACTTGCCGAATCCTTTGACCGGATTTAATAAGCTGAACTTCGGAGACAAGGCTCTAGGGGAGAAATTCAAACCACTGACGATAATTCCACCAGCAACAGAGCCTACAAGTAGAGCTACAAAAATAGGGCACAGAATGAAAACGAAATCAATAATTTTCCTGTTTATAAAGTTGATAAAATTGCCTGTACCAGTAAAAGGCTGAATTTGGCCGGACAATCCTTCTCTCATTAGTTCGGTGAACCATTGCATTAAGGATGGTGCCGAAAAAACTATTGCTGCTACCAGAACAAGAATCGATATAAAAGACATCAATTCCTGACTCTGAGGCGCTTGTCCTTTTTCTTTGGCCTTGACCAATTTTTTTGGTGTTGGCTGCTCTGTCTTTTCAGCTGCCGGTTGCTCTGCCATTTTATTAGTGCCTAAACCTGTCCCGAGCGCAGTCGAGGGAATGAGCTAAAGTGCCTAAAGCGAACTAAAGTGAAAAAGTAATCCATAACTTTAGGCACTTTAGACACTTCAAACTTTAGCTCACTGCCTTATAAGGGAAGCAATTTGCCCATCCAGTCGGCAAATTCAGCCACAAAGTCGGAAATTATTGGCAAAAATATTCCCGCCATTAACAATCCCAGACCTACTCGTAGCGGTAAACTGATAAATAAAATATTCATTTCCGGCGTGATACGCGCCAACACCGCTAAAACAACCATTAACAGCAGAAACGCTGCTAACATCGGCCCGGCCAATCTTAAACCAGCGATTAACAGAGTTGAACCAGCTTTAATTATGCCGCCGGTCAGGATTGGTATGCTTGGCATAGTACCTGCTGGAAATGCGTCGTAGCTTCGCGAGATAATTGACAGGAGCAAATGGTGGCCATTGGCGCTAAAAAACAAAATTATAAATATTATCTCCATAAGCTCGCAAAGTGGTCCACCCATTTCGTTCGTCATGGGGTCCAAAATACTGGCCATCGTCAAACCCATCTGCTGTTCGATAATCAGACCGCCGAATTTGACCGCGGTAAATACAAGAACGACGATTAACCCCAGAGCTAAACCATAAATGGCTTCATTGCTTATCAATAGTATTGCCTCTAACATGCAAACACCATTGGAGCTGACACCTGTAGGTTTTATCATGAAGAAAAAAATCGTTATTGGCATGACAAAAGCAATTTTGACTCTGAGCGGTATGGTATTCCAGCTAAAGACAGGTGCTACCATAAAAAATGCTGAAGTCCTTGTCAGCACCATTACAAAACCGAGAAGCTTTTCGGTCACCAATTCCATAAATCATCGCCCAATATTCTGGATATGACCGAAAATTTCGTTAGTAAATCTAAGTAGAACCCCTAACATCCAGTTGCCGAAAAGCAATGTGACCAGCACAACAGCCAGAAGCTTAGGTACTATTGTTATGGTCATATCACGTATTGAAGTAACCGCCTGTAACAGTGTCACAGTTATTCCCACTATTATACACGTCAGTAAAATTGGAGCAGACAAAAGCAAAGTTGTCTCGAGAGTGTGTCTGCCAAGATAAAGTATGAAACCGCTATCCATCTGACAGGTTCCTGAAAAAGTAATCGCTCATTTAAAGCCCAGACTAAGACTTCTTGCCAACAGCCCCCATCCGTCGACAAGGATGAATAATATCAGCTTAAAAGGCAGAGAAATCATAACAGGCGGAAGCATCATCATGCCCGCACTGAGCAAGACACTTGCAATAACCATATCTACCAGCAAAAACGGTATGAATAAAAGGCAGCCTATTTCGAACGCAGTTCGAAATTCACTAATAATGAATGCGGGAACTACTATGTGTATCCCGATATCCATCGCAGCCATAGGTGGTTTTATATTGGCTATCTGTACGAAAGCAGCCAAATCAGATTCTCGGGTTTGTCGAAGCATAAACTCCTTGATACAGTCGTTGGCTCTGGTGCCGGCAGTTTGAAAATCTATCTCGTCTGCAAGGTAGGGCTGAACACTGAGTTCATTTATCTTGGAAAATGTAGGGGACATCGTATATAGGGTCAGGAACAATGCTAAACCTATAATAGCTATGGTGGGCGGTATTGTTTGCGTAGTCAAAGCCCGACGAACGAAGGATAAAACAATAACTATTCGAGTAAA
>CAZZHL010000265.1:0-3538 GCA_964653945.1 uncultured Pirellulales bacterium | reverse complement strand
TGATAGCTTATGATGAAATTGTGCTCGGAACTGAAATAGAACCGATAAAAGCCATTTCCATCGAACTGAGCCAGGAAGTATCACCCAAAGAAAAAGAACTTGTTGTGGTTTAAAATTGAAAATGCAAAAACCAATAATTGGGAACTGATTATGCCATTACATGTCCGGTCCATCGCAGTAAGCGCCGCTGTAATATGTTTTTTCGCAGTCTGCTTAATTGGCTGGGTTAGTGGCCTTTCGCCATTTACCTGCTGTAAGAGGGCACTGATAGGAGCAATAGTCGTATACGTAGCGGCAGCCCTGGCCGTAAAAGCAATTAATGCTATTTTGATAAATGCAATGATAAATAGTCAGATGAGTCAACGAAAGGAAAAAACCGATGGCGGTAGAGACTAAAAAAACTTTCGAAGACCAATCTGCTAAAGATAACCACAAGCATTTAAAAGCAACTGCTAAGTGTACGTACACTGGCCGAGAAGAACCATCTATCAAAAACGAACAAATAACGCAGTTTCTTCCTATGGTGCATAAAATAGTTCAGCGGGTGGTCATATATTTGAAACATCCCTTATCATACGAGGATTTAGTTGCCGCTGGAACGGTGGGTTTAGTTAAAGCTGCTCATGATTACGACCCATCTCGCCAAGCAGAGTTCAAAACATATGCCTATATAAGAATCAGAGGAGCTATTCTCGATGAGCTAAGAAACTGGTCTTTTGTGTCTGCGAACGTCGACAAGCAGATTCGCCAAGCCATGCAGTTTAGCTCGGAAATAACCGAACAGAAAGGTTCATTACCTACTGATGAAGAGTTAGCCGGGAAAATGCAGATTTCTGTTGATAAACTTTATCAAATATTCGAAAGTGCCCGTGCGAAGCACTTTATCTCAATCGATAGCTTACAAGAGGGTTCAATTCCACTGGGCTATTCTCTGGCAGCAGTCAAAACAACTACCCCTGACCAGCAGCTCGAACATACCGAGCTCGTCGACAAACTAACTGAATCTATCCAGCAGCTAAATGAGAAACAACGACAGATTATTATACTCTATTATCAACAGCAACTAACAATGAAACAGATCGCTGAAGTCTTTAACGTTACCGAGTCGCGTGTTAGCCAATTGCACGCAAGTGCCTTATTTAACCTGTCTGTAAAACTGAGGCAATGGAAAGATGGCAGATAATGAACACACTATAATAAAATCGGTGGAAGTCGTGCACAACATCGGAAGCTTAACTCCTGCACAACGCCGGCAAGAGAGAAAGAAACGACAGAATTTACCTGGGCAAAATGACCAGGAACGTGAATCTACTAAAGACGAACTGAACAAATCAACCGATAAAAACACCAGCAGCGAAACCGAAAATGAACAAGACCGACATTCTATCGATTATTGTGCGTGACTTGAATGCATTATTGTGTATAAAACCAGGAAAAGCCAAAAATGGAAAAGCCTGAAGGACACATTCTAAAGAGCGACAATGTTAAACTGGAAGGACGATTTCGTCTCGATATAGACCAAGACGCCCCAAACTCGTCAAATAAAAGAAACGTAACATTAGCTCCAGCCCAGGTACATATCGTGGAAAACCATCCTGAATTCGCTGTAATGGAGGTAACCTGTGGCTGCGGTGCGAAAACACGCATTAGATGCGAATATACTGATACACAATCTACTAAACAGGGGCTTGACCAAAAAAATAATGGAGAAAATGACAATGCAAATTAATAAAAAAATCTTTACTTTTCTGGTTCTATTAGCATTAACACTTCTGTCAGTGGGCTGCCTGTCAGTTTTGGAACCTGACAGGGCGGTCCTCAAACCAGCTTCTACCGAGCACGACAGTACCTCTATGTCAAAAAGGTTCCAGGCCCCCCCAAAGGGCCAAACTGCCGTAGACTCCGCAATCGAGCTGGCGAAAGAACACGCCAAACTTTCAGAGAAAGTCACGGCGCTGCGACAGAAAAATCAGGACCTTATTATTGAAAACAGCCAGCTTAAAGACCGCATTGTTGCTCTTGAGCCTGAACTAAAGCAGACTCAGAAAGAATTAAGCGAGGCAAATGACCTTTTGATTGAAATGCGCATTGAACTGAACAATTGGAAAGCAAATATACTCGGCTTCCGCGATGAGATGCGTGACGCCGACAAAGCTCAACTGCAAGCACTGCTCAAGATACTTACCGCTCTCGGTGGAGAAATTGAGACTGAAACATCTCAGGAGCAAGACCAGGGCTCGACTAAAACATCATCAAATGAGCAAAGTAAACCAGTGTTAAAAGAAACATCTATTTCAGGTAAACCAAATGGGTAGTTTGAAAACAGTATTCTTATTGCTGCCGATTCTTTTATTGGGCTGTGGCGGCCCCAGCTTTTTCCCATCGCATAGTGATTACTACTATCTGAACCCAAACAAGGACTTGGGTGCTATCGGCAAGGTCGCCTTAGCTGAACTGGCCAACGATTCGGCTTTCCCCCAAATCTCTGCCGATGTAACTGAAGCACTTTTCCAGGCGGTGCAAAAAAGGCAGGTCTTCGGATTAATTGTTGTACGTCAAAGTGACCCTGCCTTTCGAAGCTTGCAGCTGGATTCGAACACAGAATACACGCTTGAACAATTATCCACAATACGCAAGACCCTAAACTGTGATGCCGTATTGACTGGCACTGTTACAGGATTCAAGCCTTATCCTCACATGACCATTGGTCTTCGACTAAAGCTTATAGACCTGGCCGATGGGCAGATATTGTGGGCCCTTGAACAAATTTGGGATACTACCGATAAAACAACTGAAGACCGAATAAAAAGCTATTACAGCCGTCATAATTTCATGGGTTCTGCAACTTTGCGAGAAAAATTAGTGACTATTAGTTCACTTAGATTTGTCAAATTCGTGGCTTATGAAACAGCTGAAACCTTGCAGCCTAAAATGTAATGATTTCAGCAAAACGTAGTTTTTTCGGCCTGAATGAGTATTAACTTTAGAAAAAAATGAAAATTAGACTAAAAAAAACATAAAGTTTTAGGAAAAACCCTCGAAAAGAATATGTGGAACAGACGAGAAAGTAATAAGCAATGTTAGAAAAAATAGATAACAATCAAGTCCCAGGTATTTTGAAAGAATCGTCTTCCAAACAGACCGACCCATCTAAGGTTCCTGCAAGCAATGAGGGGGATGCTTCATTGCAGGTTAGCTATGATTCTTTGATTGAACAGGCAAAACAAATCCCACCAGAAGACACCAACGCCGTTCAAAAGGCACGGCAGCTTCTATTGTCCGGCCAGCTTGATAATCCTGAAAATGTTCGGGAAGCCGCAGAAAACATCGCAGAACTTGACATATAAAAGTTAAGAAAATTACTATATCGCAAGGCCGGCCACGGAGGGTCGAATCAATCGTATTAAAGGATTTTATAAACTCGGCGAAGAAATGTGTATAACTGCACCGCAAGTTATCCATTCTTCGCTGTTTTTTATTGCCTCTATTGCGAGCTTATGCCAGATTAGCTAATCATGGAAGAGCAAACAACAATAAA
>CAZZHL010000264.1:0-3596 GCA_964653945.1 uncultured Pirellulales bacterium | reverse complement strand
TGAAAGAATTAATAGCCGACAGAGCCGGTAAAATCGACGCCAGTGGAATCAGGAAGGTCTTTGCATTGGCGGCGAAGATGGAAAATCCGGTCAATTTTTCGATAGGTCAGCCGGACTTCGATGTGCCTCAGCAGCTAAAAGAGCAGGCGATAAAGGCCATCCGTGAGGGATTTAATAAGTATTCACAGACGACAGGCGATGCAGTCTTAATAGAAAAGATTCGTGAAGCAGTAAGTAGGAAGGTCGGCTGGGAAAAACCTTCCGTACTGGTAACCAGCGGCGTAAGTGGGGGAATACTTTTAACATTTCTGGCACTGCTTAATCCGGGCGATGAGGTGATTATACCCGACCCATACTTTGTAATTTATAAGCACGTGATAAACATGCTGGGCGGAAAGTGCGTATTTGTGGACAGCTATCCTGATTTTGGCCTGCCGGTCGAAAAAATTGCAGCTGCGCTCACGGATAGGACCAAGATGATTATAGTTAATTCGCCCTGTAATCCGACTGGTGCGGTGTATTCGGAGCAGCAGATAAAGCGATTGGTTGAGGTTGCCGCCGAACGTGATGTGCTTATATTGTCGGATGAGATATACGAGCAATTCTGCTATGACGGCAGCTTTGTGAGCATCGCAAAATATTACGATAAGACGCTGCTCCTTGGTGGATTTAGCAAGTCACATGCGATGACCGGCTGGCGACTGGGCTTTGCGGCGGCGTCTGAGGGGCTGAAGAATATCATCGAAGAGATGACCAAAATCCAGCAGTACACGTTTGTTTGTGCTCCGACGCCTTTTCAGCAGGCCGCTATCGCCGCCCTGGATTACGATATGAGCGCTTTTGTTAATGCGTACCGCAAGAAAAGAGACCTTCTTTGCGAGGGCCTGAAGGATAAGTTCGAGCTTGTTCGGCCGGGCGGTGCATTTTATGCGTTCGTTAAAGCGCCGGCAGGGGGGGCAACTAAATTTGTTGAAAAGGCAATTAAAAATAACGTACTGATTATACCGGGAAATGTATTCAGCGAAAAGGACACGCATTTCAGGATAAGCTATGCAACCAGCGATGATAAGATTCGACAGGGGGTTGAAATATTAAGTAAGCTGGCGTAAAGACAAATAAAAAATAAAATATTAAATATCAAAATGCTCTGTAGAAAAGACTCGTTGTCATTTCGACCGAAGCCCCTGTTTCTGTCTTCCTTGCCTCTGCGTCTTTCGACGCAAGTCGAGGCAGCAGGCGACAGGAAGACGCAGGAACGAAGTGGAGAAATCTATTAAAAAACAGACCTGTCCCGCCTGCCCTGAGCTTGTCGAAGGGAGCAAGGTCGAGGGATTTCTCGACTCGCCCGCCTCGGCTCTCGCCGTAGGCGAGGCCGGACCTTCGGCTCGCCCTCCACGAAACGCCTAACGGCGGAAATGACACTTCTAAATGTTTTTTACAGAGCAATATCAAAATTAAGGAACAAAAATCGCATTATATAGTTTTTTGGAGTTCCGACTTTTATTTTTGCTCTTGACCAGACCTTAAAAAACAGATACAATAAAGACAGTTGATAATACTTGTGAACGCAAGCACAAATAAGACCGGTGGTTTCAGCGTTTATAGTCCGTTGTTTCGATAAGGCAGCAATATGGTAAAAGACATGATTTTCGGCGTAGTAGGGGGGCTGGGCCTTTTTCTCTTCGGAATGAGTCTGTTATCGAACGGTCTGAAGCAGGCGGCAGGGCAAAAACTTAAGGATATCCTGGGGGCACTGACAAAAAATCGGATTATTGCGGTCTTGGTTGGGGCTTTGGTTACCTGCTTTATTCAGTCCAGCTCAGCGACAACGGTGATGACTGTGGGTCTGGTAAACGCCGGTCTTTTGACTTTAAAGCAGGCGTTGTGCGTGGTTCTGGGTGCCAATGTTGGGACAACGTTTACGGCATGGCTGGTTTCTGCTCTTGCACTTTTTAAGATAACCAGTTATGCGCTTCCGGCCATTGGAATTGGGTTCCTGATTAATGTCCTGGGAAAAACCCAAAAGGCAAGAAGTGCCGGGCAGATACTGCTGGGCTTTGGGGTTTTGTTTATCGGGATATACTTTATGAAAGAGACATTCGGGCCGTTGAAGGACAGCCCGGATGTTCAAAAGGCGATGTTATGGCTCGGAACCAATCCAATTTTGGCGGTTTTGGCGGGAACGATGCTAACGATGCTGCTGCAAAGCAGCTCGGCTTCGATTGCAATGCTTCAGATGCTGGCTTTTCAGGGGGCTTTGGGAATGGATTGGGATTTGGCGCTGCGGGTTGCTATTCCGTTTATTCTGGGTGACAATATCGGCACGACAATTACTGCTCAAATAGCAGCTCTTCAGACATCGAGGAATTCGAAGCGAACGGCGATGGGCCATACGATATTTAATCTTATAGGTGTGGCGTATATACTGCCTTTGATATGGATTGGACTGTTCGACAAGATTGTTGTATGGGTTACGCCGTGGCAGCTGTCACAAAGCACTATAATGGTTCATATAGCGGTTGCCCATAGTGTGTTTAACATCTTTAACACGCTTATTTTCCTGCCTATCATCGGCTGGCTGGAAGCGATAGTTATGAAGATTCTTCCGGTCACGAAGAAGGAATTGGCCGAAAGGCCGGTGGTGCTGGAAAAACACTTGTTCAATACTCCGCTGATAGCGCTGGAGCAGACGAAGCGTGAAATAATCCGTATGATAGACGGTGCCAGGGGGGCGGTCCAGCAGGCAATTGAAGGTTTGGTTGAATCAGACACCCGTAAGCTGGAAAAGGTGATGGCGGCAGAAGATATAATCGACGCATTTCAGCTTGATATTACATCCTATCTTGTCGCACTCTCGAGAGAGCAATTGTCGGATGAGGTATCGAATGAACTGCCGGTATTACTGCACACGGTGAACGACCTGGAGCGTGTCGGAGACCATGCAGTCAATATTGTCGAGATTGCACAACGCAAGATTGAGCAAAGGATGCCATTTAGCGAACCCGCGCTGGCCGAGGCGGCACAGCTTAAAAAAGAGATAGACCAGATGTTCGGTTTCGTTAAAGAGGCCCTTGAGCATAATAGTAACGAGGCCGCCGGCAGTGCTTTGATAAATGAGAACAGCCTCAACAGGATGCAGCTGGAGTTTCGTCGTAACCATGTGCAGCGTATGAGCGAGGGGGGCTGTACTCCCGAGGTAGGTTTGATATTCTGCGATTTAGTCGATAATATCGAAAAAATCGGTGACCACCTTACAAATATCGCACAGGCGGTGATAGGGGGGCTGCAGTGGGATGGAGTCGAGCCGAAAATGCCTCCAAGTGCTGCCGGTTAATACTGCAGCAGAAACATATTTTTCTATAGAATAATTGTCATAAATGTGTTAGACTATAGGATAGTATGGTACAGGATAGTATAGACATCCGGCCTCCTTTTGCAAAAAAGGAAAGGGAATTTGTTTCCGAAAATAAGAGTATTTATACTCAGAGAAGAGAATTTGATAAAAAAGGACTCTTGGAAAAAGAAATTTGGCAGTTGGATAATGGGACAGTAGTTATTGATTTAGATGATGCCGCATACATTTCCAAACGAAAGGC
>CAZZHL010000263.1:0-3604 GCA_964653945.1 uncultured Pirellulales bacterium | reverse complement strand
CTTTTCCGGCTGCTGTATGTCCAAATGATTAGTGCTTGCACAAGCCCAACAAACTCCAGCTGTGCCTAAAAACAGAAGGAAAACTTTTATTATCTTTTTATTCATTAGCTGTTTTCCCATTTTTGCCACCAAGGCACTAAGACACGAAATTTTTTAACTCATAATTTCTTTGTGACTTCGTGTCTTCGTGGCTGATTTTTTAATCTGTGTTCATCTGTGGCTTTTTTCTTCTATAATTTGAAGTATCTGGCTGATGTTTTCAACACAAAAATCGGCGTGCTCGCTAAAATCCGGAACCTGGTTGTTACTCGCCTCGCTCGCCTCTCGGCGAAGCCGAGGGCTGACGCTCCGGCGAAGCGGGTTAGTCAGTAGAACAGCAACAGCACCGGCTGATTTTGCACAGAGCAAATCGAAAAGATAATCGCCAACCAGCAGCGTTTCCTGTGGCTTTACACCGAATTGCTCACATATCCGCAACACACCAAATGAATCGGGCTTTACCGGGCCTTCATCTCTTCCTACAACAGCATCGAATTTCAAGCCGTGTTTATCTGCGATGGCAAACGCATTTTCGCGTTTGTTCCGCGTCAATATCCCAACGTAAATACCGTCTTTGCGAAGTGCATCAAGTGTTTCTTTCGCACCAGGATTGAGCTTGGATTCTATTACCGCCCTTCTCTCATAAGAATGCAGAATTTTCTCTGCGTTTTTACGCTGCTCCGGCGACATTTCCTGCATCGACTCCAGAACCGGCCCGGAATTCCTGCCCAGCCCCATCTCTTCACGAATGGCATCGAAATCAAAATACGGCTGGGTTATCGTGCCATCCAAGTCAAATATCACTGCTTTTATTGACATAATACTCGTATGTCGTATTGAGTATTCCCTACGTCATTATAGCGCAAGGGGAAATCTATTTTGCTTTTTTGCGGAGAAGCTCGATAAAGTATCGCCCCGCCTGGCTTAAAATCTTACCCTTGCGAACGACTATGCCGGTCGGCCTGACAAATTTTTCATTCGAGAATGGAATCGCCTTTATTGTCCCGGTGCTGACTTCCTGAAGCAACGTTGCCTCAGGCAGTATACTTATGCCTGCGTTTATTTCTACTGCTCGCTTGGTAGTTTCGATATTATCGAATTCCATAACCGGCTGAACCATAATGTTATAACGCTCTAAAATTCCATCTATCCATACGCGCGTCGGTAAATTTTTCTCAAAAGCAATGAATTTTTCAAATTGCAATTGATGTATATCCACCCGTGACTGGCTGGATAACGGATGCTTCGGGCTGCAGGCCAAAACGAGCGGCTCTGCCTCAAAATCGTACACATCCAGCCGCTTGTCTCTTTTGGGAACAGCTACAAGGCCGACATCGATATCGCCGGATAAAACCAATTCATAAATCTTGACGGCGCTGAAGTATTCGATATGGACATTAACATTCGGATAGCTGACCATAAATTTTTTAACATAGTGCGGCAAAGTATGCATACCAATACTGTATATTGCTGCAACGTTTATTCTGCTACCGGCTGAGTTTTTCAAAGCACTTAGTTCGCTCTTTAATTGTTCATATCTATCGAGCATATCCTTGGAGGCCTTGTAAAGTAACTGCCCTGCGGTTGTAAGTTCGATAGGACGTTTCTTCCGGTCGATTAGCTGACACTTGTGAGCAAGCTCTAATTGCGCGAGCTGCTGGGATATTGCCGATTGGCTCAAAAGATGCTTTTCGGCAGTTTTTGAAAAGCTTCGTAAATCTGCTAAATCACAGAATATCTTTAGCGTCTCTATATGCATTATAAGCTATCCTGATATATTATATTATTGTTTAACCCCTTGTGCTCTACTACCAAGATATGTTATTTTATCAAATTGTCCTTATCAATACAACTATGTAATTTTGTTATTAGTCCAGCTTATTGAAGCAGTCTTGCAAAAGTGAATTATTTAACTTTTTTTGGAGGTTACTCAAGTGGCAGTAAATACAACCATTCAGGCCGTTTACGAGCAGGTTTTGAAACGCAACCCGGGCGAGACAGAGTTCCAACAGGCAGTAAAAGAGGTTCTGGACTCTCTGGGGCCGGTACTGACAAAACACCCAGAGTATGTCGATGCCAAGATACTCGACAGGATTGTCGAGCCGGAAAGGCAGATAATGTTTCGGGTGCCCTGGCAAGATGATAAAGGCAACATTCATATCAACCGCGGATTTCGATTCGAATTTAATAGCGCATTAGGCCCCTACAAAGGTGGGCTGAGATTCCACCCTACTGTTAACGCCAGTATATTGAAATTCCTCGGATTTGAGCAGGTATTCAAAAACGCTCTTACTACTCTTCCGATGGGCGGTGGCAAAGGCGGGTCAGATTTTGACCCCAAAGGCAAGAGCGATAGCGAAGTTATGCGTTTTTGTCAAAGCTTCATGACCGAGCTTTTCCGTCATATCGGTCCTGACACCGACGTTCCTGCGGGAGACATCGGCGTCGGCGGACGGGAAATCGGTTTTATGTTCGGTCAATATAAGCGCCTTCGTAACGAATTTACCGGCGTTCTTACCGGCAAAGGACTCCATTGGGGCGGCTCACTCATTCGCCCGGAAGCAACCGGATATGGTTGTGTGTACTTCGCTGAAGAGATGCTAAAGAGCCGTGGCGAAAACTTTAAGGGTAAGGTTTGTACTGTCTCCGGTTCTGGAAATGTGGCGCAGTACACGGTAGAAAAACTCAACCAACTTGGCGCAAAGGCCGTCAGTCTATCCGACTCCAATGGTACAATTCATGACCCTGATGGTATTGATGATGAGAAACTTGCCTTCGTACTTGAGCTAAAGAACATCCGACGTGGTCGTATTAAAGAATACGCTGAGAAATTCGGCGTTGAATACTCCGAAGGCAAGCGGCCATGGGGCATAAAATGTGATTGTGCCTTTCCAAGTGCAACACAGAACGAAATCGATGAAAACGACGCTAAAACACTTCTGAAAAATGGATGCAAGCTCGTCGCAGAGGGAGCCAACATGCCAAGTACACCAGAGGCCATTGAACAATACATCTCCAATAAAATTCTCTATGGCCCTGCCAAGGCCGCAAATGCCGGTGGAGTTGCTACCTCCGGCTTGGAGATGTCGCAGAACTCCATGCGTCTTTCCTGGACACGTGAGGAGGTCGATGAGCGGCTTCACAATATTATGATTGCCATCCACAAGCAGTGTTTCGATGCGGCCCAAGAATATGGTCAATCCAGCAACCTCGTGATGGGTGCAAACATCGCCAGCTTTGTCAAAGTTGCCGATGCAATGCTTGACCAAGGGCTCGTATAGGAGTTAATATTACGATGCAAATATGAAAGGGCAACTCTTGACTGGGTTGCCCTTTTTTGGTCTGTTTATTTGGCTTATAAGGATACGGGTATATTTGTGACGCAGAAAGGGAGATTGTACAGTGACGTGGGCAAGCACGGGTTTTGACGGACTTGACGAAATATTGTCGGGATTATGCAAGGGTGACAACGTAGTTTGGCAGGTGGACCACATCGAAGATTTCAAAAGCTTCGTTGAGCCGTATGTCAACAGGGCATTACAGCAAGGCCGAAAGGTTGTTTACA
>CAZZHL010000262.1:0-3614 GCA_964653945.1 uncultured Pirellulales bacterium | reverse complement strand
TGCGGTGGCGGAGATGAACAAATAATGATGGAAACACCTGCACTAATAATCACCAGGAGTTACGCTGAAGCCGGTTTACAAGATATCTTTAATTTTAATGTAAATGGAGATATCGCTACCTGGCGTTGTTTCTGGACGGACGGTCAGACAACCAACCATTCAAAAACACTGTTGAGAGGCGACCTCATCCCCTGTGATTCGGCTGGTGTAGAAAAAAACCAGTTCTCGCCGGGCGAGGATGTCTATGTCAAAGGAGAAGGTATTGGTTCAGGCTGGTCCCATATATGGATTCAGCCCGACCCTGTAATAAGCAATGATGGGCTTGCGATTGAGAAAGACCCCTCCGGTGCTACAGAATCTGTCCTTATTTACCCAGATAAGGAGGGCTGTTTTGAACCCATACAAATCTGGTCGATACCATCCGACTTTAACGACCCAAATTATGAATACGATATCATTGCAGACAAGGGAGGTGTCATCGGGGTCGGGATGTTCAGTGTTCTCACTGACACAATAAATTCTGCATCCGGCCCGGGAATAATTGTAACAGGAGAACCTAACGAGCCAAATGAACCCCAAGGGTGGTCTGACGATATACGAATAACCAATACATCGATGCCGTCTGTGCGTTCGACCATTGCAATCGATTCAAACGAGAATATCTACTTAGTTTGGGCCGAAGGTCCAGCACATGGTAGCGGTTGGTACGATGATATTTATTACATCAAGTTGGACAGAGATGGGAATATTATAACTCCTAATACAATATTGAGTTTTGCGGGTTACCAATCAGACAACTCGATAGCCATTGATTCAAAGAACAACCTTCATATTGCTTGGCACAATTGGGGTCCAGGAGGTGAGAATATGTTTCATAGAGTAATAGATAGTTTAGGGAATATCAGTCCAGCAACACAAATGACCAGCACGGGAACTAACACAGATATACCTCTTATTGCCATTGACTCAGACGATGATCTGCACTTAGTTTTTCAGCACGGGAATGGCAGGCGGGATCTTTATTATAAAAAATTTAGGTGGGATGGTTTAAATCTCACTACGTTAGTAGGTCCAATAGAACTGACGACTCAAGATAGTGGTTTGGGATATGTATATGTCCTTAGCGGAATGGCGTTAGACCACAATGGTAATGTACATATAGTTTGGGCAGATTGGAGAGACTATAGCTCATACAGCCATACCGAAATATACTATATGAAGTTAGATAATGGAGGAAATAAACTTGTTAATGAGTCGCGGATAACACCTGTCGACGGAAATACATCTACGAGCCCTGTTATAGCCATAGACCCGTGCAATAATATTCACGTTGCATGGATAGATTTAAAGGACCCAAATGGTGAAGTGTATTACACTAAGTTAGACAATGATGGAAATACAATGATAGACGAAAAGCGAGTAACCTTTGACCCATCGAGCTCTCAAAGTCCGTTTATCATAACTGATACGTTGGGCAATATTCATGTTAGATGGTTAGATGAAAGAGATGGAAATTGGGAAATATACTACACTAAACTTGATAATAATGGAAATACCTTAGTATGCGATACTAGGATAACATTTAGTGAGGGAGATTCTATTGGTTCTATATATCCTTCGTTTTTAATAGATTCGCAAAATAGACTTCATATTACATGGTACGATAATAGAGATGGAAATTGGGAGATCTATTATAAATATGGAAATGTTCCAGAAAATAATATGAGCGTTACTCTGGTCTACCCAGCGACAGATATAAATGTCCCTCAAAATGAATTCTTTGAATTTACAGTGAATGTTAATTGTGGTGGTTCTGATTGCGATGAGGTGAGTGCCTGGTTGGATCCAGTTTCTGCAAATATAGGAGCAAAACCTTTTTACACTACCGATAGCAATCCTCAGACAATAATTCTTCATAAAGACCAATCCCAGTTAGTTAACTGGCATGTAAATGCAACGGGGCCTGCTGGGAATACGTACCAATTCTATGCCTATGCAAATATGGTAAGTAATCCGGGAATAAATGACGCAACAGACACGGTTAATGTTACAATTACTGGTATAGACTTTGATTTAGATGGAGTAGCTGGTTCGGCAGACAACTGCCCCTATATTTATAACCCCGGCCAGGAAGATTCAGATGGAGATGGAATAGGCGATGCTGGTGAATGTGCCGCAGCCAATATTGACGAAATAAATCCTGTCAATTTTGGTGATTTAGAAATACTTGTAGAGAATTGGCTATCGACCGACCCCGATTTACAAGGCGATACCAATAGAGATTGGATAGTGGATTTTTGGGACTTTGCACAAGTCGCGCAGCATTGGCTTACCGATTGCAACCAACCCTAATCGCACGGAATGACAATTTCGGTCGGATTTTTGCATATTTTTCGGAATTGGGGATTGACAAAAAAGGCAAGATGTGATATAATGGTAGGATAATGCAAATTAACCGTAAAAATACCGGTTGTTGGTGGCCTGCGGGATAAATTCCGGCAGGTAAGCGGTAGTTTGCTGTAAAAAATTGTTAGATTTGCGAAAAACGCAGCCTGTTGGAGAAGGTAGGCTGCGTTTTTTTTATTTGTATTTTTACCTGTTTGCGAATAAAAATTAAGATACTATAGAAGCCACGAAGACACTAAGGCACTAAGGAAGTGTAGTAAATTGCTTCGCTTGCAATAAATGAGCATTAAAAGCAATTGCTGAATTAATACTTCGTGTCTTTGTGCCTTGGTGGCAAAACGAGATAAGAAATAAGAAAGATGGATGATTATAGACAAATAATAGCTGATGCGAAGCCGGGACAAATCGTACCAATCGTCAAAGAGATGGCCCTGGCTGAACCGGTGGATTTTTTTGCGAAGCTGAGCGACTACGGCCGGGCCAAAAACTGCGCCTTGTTCGAGGCGAGCGACTATCTGGCGGAAAATGCCCTCAGTTTCGGCACGGCAAGGCCGGCCCTCTATCTCACGGGCACAGCCAACGAATTTACTATCAAGGCACTGAGTAATACCGGCAGACGCATGATAGAATACCTGGCTACTCAGGAAGAAAGGTTTGCTTTTTGTGAATCGGTCGAATTTATCCGTCTTACACCTGGCGGATTTGGCCCGGAAGAGATTACCGGCCGAATTAAAAAGGTTGAAAAAACTGTTGATGAACAGACCCGGCTAAAGAGCACAAATCAAATGGATGTGTTGCGGGCTGTTGCATTTGCCTTTAAGCTGGCAAGCAAGCCGTTCCGCGTAACCTGCGGCCTGTTAGGGGCTTTAAGCTACGATTTCATAGACCAGTTTGAAAAACTGCCTCCAAATGAGGTTGACCAGCTCGGCAATCCCGATTACGAGCTTTATTTTGCAGACAATATCTTTCTGTGCGACCACCAGCAAAACAAAAGCTACGTTATTGTCAATTGCGTCATAACCGACGGCGACCGCGATGCTATAGTCGCTGATGTGCAGGAATGCTTCGATTATTACTTTAATACTGCAAAACTCGAAGTGCCGAAAGGCAAGCGCTTTACCGGCTCACTGCCGGATGCCTCAACCGATACCAGCCAGGCCGAGTATGAAAATATGGTCAAAAATGCCAAGCAGCACATTATCGACGGC
>CAZZHL010000261.1:0-3620 GCA_964653945.1 uncultured Pirellulales bacterium | reverse complement strand
TGCAGGACACATTATCAACTACTGACCAGGCACCCAAGTCAATTAAGGCAACCAATCCGTCTGTGGTACGCTTGGCCATGACGAGTCCGGCAGGGCCTGATTTTAGTGGCAGCCTGTGGACTTGGGGCTCCTTACGGAGAACAGCAGCCAAAATCTGCTGGCGTTCGCCAAACCGGTAAACCTGTGTCTCTCTGCTAAGACCGCTCATCACCTCAGTTTCCTGATTCAAAGCTTGCCGGCCGAGCTCTATTAACTGCTCTCTAACTGATTCAAATCTACCGGCCTCGCACAACAACACAAGCTCACCCTTTGCATTGCAAACGGCAAAATTAACGCCAAATTTATTTACCTTTCCACCAAACCTCTCCAACTCATGCTGTTGTGAGGAGCCTAAACTTCTTCCGACAGTATCTAACAAAGCTTGCTTCATTCGAGTATCCCTTAGAAACTATTTCCTATTGTTCATTGCGATGTTGTCCTCCGTAAGGAGTCCATAGGACCGCACTTATCAACTACCAACTCTCCTGCTATTCTGCGGAGTAGCTTCGCTACGTAGCACGAGCGTATAGAATATCTTCAACGCTCTCCAACAACTCCTTGGGACTGAAGGGTTTACTGAGGCACTGCGATATCCCCAAATCCTCCTTCTGCTTATCCTCAATAGCAAAGCTCCTGGCTGTCAGCAAAATCACTGGAATATCCCTTGTTGCTTCTGTGCCACGAAGCTTCTCTACAAATTCCATCCCCGACATAATGGGCATTTGATAATCGGTAACTATAATATCCGGCTTTTCTTCACAAGCTACCTCAAAGGCCTCAGCACCGTTGCCTGCCGTCACAACATCGTAACCGTTATTACGAAGCTTTATCGCAACTACATGAACGATGTGTATTTCATCATCAACAACTAACACTTTCTTTGAAGTCATTATTTCACCTCCTCAAAACGCACTGTTTTTTGCCACAAAGGCACCAAGACACTAATTTTTAATTTTTAACTATTTCTTACTTTCTTTGTGCCTTCGTGTCTTCGTGGCTGAAATTCATTTATATCTGGACTACCTCTCTCATTGCCAAAGGTAACTCAAAGCCAAAGGTGCTCCCTACACCGACCTTGCTCGTAACAAAAACTCTACCATCGTGAACATTTTCAACGATTTGCTTAACAAGGTTAAGTCCTAAGCCTGTGCCTTTTGCCTGCTTTTTGTTTGTGCTAACTCTGTAAAACTTATCAAAAACATGCTCAATTTCATCTTCTGGAATCCCCATTCCAGTATCAGTTACACTAACTCGCACCAGATTTTCAGTTTCGTCAACTTCGGTTTCAATTTTTACCTTACCTCCGGCAGGAGTATACTTGACAGCATTACTAAGCAGATTAACAATAACCTGCGAAATCATATCCCTGTCAGCATTCACCTGGTCGAAAACAATCGGCTTCTGTCTAATAATTTCGATATTCTTTTCCTCAGCATAGCTTTTCATCATTTGCAACTGCTCTTCGATAAGTATTGTTAAACTGGCAGGTTTCTTTTCTACCTTTATTAGACCCGATTCTATACGCGAAATATTGAGGATATCTTCAATCAATCGATTTAATCTCTTTGCCTGGCTTTGAATGACCGAGCAAAACTCTTTTATCGTCTGTTCATCATTAGCTTCACCTTCCGCAAGCATTTCCGAATAGGCGGTGATAGAAGCAAGAGGTGTTTTTAATTCGTGCGAAACATGACTTACAAAGTCATTTTTCATCTGCTGAATTTGCTTCTCACGCGTGATATCATGCAGCACTGCCACGACACCGCAGACCTGCCCTTCGACAAGCTCAGGGCGGTGAGCAACGTCGAACCGCTGGCTCCCCGCCTTTGGCGATGTCTCGCCACAAGGCGGATGGTCGTAAACACACGAAATGATGCAGTCATAGGTCTTCAACTCTCCGTAAGGAGTCCCTAGGACCGCGTCCTTCATAAACTCAATTTCCTTCTTTGTAGCTCGTGCCTTGCTTTGCCTGCTGTGTCGCAAGATATCTACAAATTCACTTTTATCCGGGTCTACCAATCCACCGATAGGCTTATGCCTGGAATTAGTAAAATCAAAATTAAAAAGTTTGCCAGCCGCCTCATTTGCCATCAACAATTTGTCAAACTCGTCAACAACGATAACGGCGTCGCGGATACTGTATATAATCGCCTCAGTGTTTTTCCCCTGCCTTTGCGAAAGCTGAATTTGTATTTTCAAATCCTCGACTTGTTCCTCAAGCTGAGCAATATGCTCAGCGTTACTGTTAAAATGCGCGTTAATCGAGCGTATCACGGGCTTCCAGCCCGTGATACCACGGCCAGGATGGCCGTGGTACTGATGATGTTTGGCCATAGACGTGATTGACCCAGTCAGTCCTATCCAGCACCAACCAAGCCAAATCACGCCCACGGCCGCGACAACGAAGCACACCAACGCAATGGGGCCCCAACATTGCATCAAATTTGCAAATTGCCGGCCCTCTTCCGCGCCAGAGTTCTGCCATACAGCGAGGCCCCATATTATCAAACAACTCAACACAATCCCTGTGACTATTACATATAAGTTTCTTCCAGCTCTCAATTCAACAACCTCAATCTTTCTCTTACATCCAATCTGCTATTCTTCACTCGATGCTGCTTATCTCCGAAGCCATTTGTCTGAGTCTTCTTTCTCAACATCTCGTCGTATATTTCTTTCCATCCTGCCCAAAGCATTGGGGTCAGTTTCATCCATAATTCGTTCTTTTAGCCGTATTGCTTCAAGAAAAGCCGGGCGAAGTGTAAGCACGTATTCAAGTTCCTCCAACGCTGCTTCATTATTACCATCGATGTAGTATTTAGCAGCTTCGGCATAACGGTCATCTGCCAGTCTTGCCCTGCCGGTCCATTGCAATTCTTCTTTCGCGCCAAATCTCTTACGGCTGATATCCTCTGCCCTGGCCTGTCCTTTTGTGTCGCTCGGCTCATCAATAATATGAGGAGTAAGCAAAACTATAACCTCCTGCCGTGTCACTGAGTCAGAAGTACCCCTGAACGCTGCACCCACGAATGGTAAATCCCCAAGCAAAGGTACCTGGCTTCGACTCGTAACGACAACATCCCTGAAAAGACCACCGATTACGATTGTCTGGCCGTCCCTGACCATTATGTTTGTTGCCAATTCTGTCGAGCTTTCATCCGGTATATTATTGGCCTTCAACGTGCCGGAACTATCCTTCGGGTGGATATCCATTCGGATGTAGCCATCGTCGCCTATATACGGCTTAAAAGAAAGTTTCGTACCGGTATCCAGGAACTGGACTGCCTGAGTAGTAGAAGTCTGTGTCTGGGTAGTTTGAGAAACGTAGCCAATCTTCGTACCGATATAGACCTGTCCAAGCTGTTTATTGACAGCTAAAATCTTTGGATTTGCAAGAACCGTTGTGTCTGTAACCGTTTCCAGTGCAGTAACAATTGCTGTAACGTCACCGGTTGTAATACCAATTCTAAGACCACTGCCACCAATGGCTGCAAAGCCGGAAGTTTCTATCGGCGTGCCCGAGGCTATTCCTAAACCTAATTGACGAATAGGAGAAGTCTCGCTTTCTGTCAATTCGAGAG
>CAZZHL010000260.1:0-3638 GCA_964653945.1 uncultured Pirellulales bacterium | reverse complement strand
TTTCAGCAAGGCCGATAGTCTCCGGCCGCATTATCTCGTAAGTCTCACGCTTTTTAAGAAATCCATCCACGTGGATTCCGGAGCTGTGCGCAAAAGCATTATGCCCGACAATCGCCTTATTTGCAGGGACCGGCATACCTAATAAATCCGCCACCATTCGGCTGGTTCGATAGAACTCGCGTGTATTGATGCCTGTTTCTACATCATCAAAAAAGTCTTTACGCGTAAGGATAGCCATCACTACCTCTTCGATAGCAGCGTTACCAGCCCGTTCGCCTATGCCGTTAATCGTTCCTTCGACCTGGCGAGCGCCGTTTTTGACGCCAGCCAGCGAATTGGCTACCGCCAATCCGAGGTCATCGTGGCAGTGGACGCTGATTGTCGCTTTGGCAATGTTCGGCACATTGGCCCGAATGTCGCTGATAAGCACGCCCCACTGCTGAGGTATCGAATAACCTGTTGTATCGGGGATGTTGACAACGGTAGCACCAGCGTCAATAACCGCTTCAAGCATTTCATAAAGAAATTTTCTGTCGGCCCGGCCGGAATCCTCAGCATAAAATTCAACATCTTTCGTGAACTCAGCAGACTGCTTGACGGCCTTGACGGCCATTTTGATTATATTGGCCTTCTTTTCGCCCATCGTTTTGCCGTACTTGTCATCCGCGAACTTTCCCTCGATGTGAATATCAGAGACGCCGATGCCGGTGTGGATGCGGCAGCGCTTGGCCTTGGCCAGGGCCTTCGTGCAGACCTCGATATCCTCTGCCTTGGCGCGGGTCAGGCCGCAAATAATCGGCCCATCGAGCTGCTCCGATATCAGCCGCACCGCCTCAAAATCCTCGGGCGATGAGGCTGGAAAACCCGCCTCGATAATATCAACCTTCAATCGGGCCAGCTGGCGAGCGATTTCCAGCTTCTCACGGGCCCCTAACCGGCTGCCAGCGGCCTGCTCGCCATCGCGTAAGGTGGTATCGAAAATCATCACTTTTTCTTTAGACATCTGTGTTTTCTCCTGTATTTTTATGCCACAAAGGCACAAAGACTCGAATTTCCTTTTTTATATTAGTTGATTTCTCTTTGTAACTTCACGTCTTCGTGGCTCAAAATCTTACTAATTATGCCCTAATCAGGGCGGAATTTCCACGAAATTACGAAAAAAACGATAGGTTACAATTGGTTTTATGTAGATATATTATTGCGCCGCAAGGCGCAAAAGGAGGGCGTTTAGGCAAATGCCCGTGGTTTGTGAGTAACAAGCTGTGCGATTTTCACTCATAAACCTAATTATACAAGACAAAGAGCTTTTTGTAAATGTTTTTTAAACAAATCCCGCAGGCCCCGTCCCGAGCTCAGGCCTAGGCGAAGGCTTGGCCGCCGTCCTTTCGCTATCGGAGGCCAGCCTACAAGCCCAGCGCATAAATTCTCCCCCTTGCCTGTAGGGGCGAACCAGAGTGGGTAAATGTTGTTAAAAATAGACTATTTTTCTGGTGGAGTGACAACCGTATGGCACTCTGAGGGCAAAAAATTTTCCGTTTTGCCTGCCCTGCCTGTCCCGAGCGCGGTCGAGGGAAGCTTGGCCTGCGGTGAGCGAGGTCGAACCGTCGAAGGGAGTGGTTCTTTGAGCCATTGCATAGCGGTCTTTTCATCCTTTTCTATCGCCATCTCCACCAGTCAATTGTTGGCTTACTCAACTCTCTGTGCTTTCCTTCGGAGCGAGCATTTCCAGATATTTCTTCATATCAAGCACGCCTTGTGTCTCAAACAGATCTTGCCAAAACTGGTCCATTTGGATTATGCCCCGTGCTTTGAGTAGATGGATTACATACAGATCCTCCGTTTTTAATGCGCAAATACCGCTTAGCTTGGCTGCTTTTGTCCAGTTGTCGTTGAATGGCCAGGGGCGTTCTCTCAAAGGCTTATCCACTGCACTATTACCAATAAAGATGCCTTTAAAATTCTTTCCTCTAAGAGTGCGACCACGGTCAATCCAGTCCAGAAGCTGTTTTCGGCCACCTTCTCCAAACTCGTTGGCCCGCGTACTCTTTATTTCAAGTACACCTTCGTATGTTTTGTCTCCCACATTGACAACAATCCAGCCGTCTTCCTTCCCTTTATCTTCGGGATCTTCCACATGCGCCCCCAGACCACGCAGAATATCTCTTGCCACTGGCTCAAGAGCATATTCCCTCTCATACAACAACTTTAGGCACTGACGGCATTTTTCTCGGTCGGAACGTGCTTTGTTAAGGCGATCAAATGTCGTTTCGAGTTCAGCTGTGATCTTGGTAATACTGTCGTCGATGTTTTTCTGGCCGGGCGCAGCAAACCCATCTAGCCATGCTGGCTCGGGAAGGTCTGACTCAATGTTACAAATACTAGCAAGAACCAATTGGAGTGTTTCGTCTTCAGGCATTGATGTTTTAGGCAGAAAGATTAATGGCCCGAACGAATAAGAGACTTTCATTCCGCGATGCCCTTGCTCGCGAAACTGAAGCCTGAGCGAATATGCAAGAGCATGTTGGTATCGGTTACAACAGAAGAAGTCCTTATCAAGATAGATGTCCCGGTCATTGCTTTTGATGTAGGACAAATTGAAGCGACCTTCAAGGGCCTTTTCATCAAGCTGGCATTGTGCAAGTGAATAATCCCATCTGGTCAGTTTCCCGATATAGTCTGCAAAACGTCTGTGGTCGTAATCGTTCTCAAATATCACCGTATCACCTGGTTCAGAATCCCATGCGAATTTGATGCCAGTCCATCGTAGAAATGGTACGGTTAGGCTTTCCTGGGGCTCTTGTTTTTTCTTGCCTTGTTTCTGCGGTGGTTTTAGTGGTATTTCAAACCTGGGATCTCCAATTACAACAATCATTCCATTATTTTGCAGAATGTCAACAGTACTGGAGAAATCGAGGAGTGAAAAGAACTTAGGCCAAGCTACGGTATCACGGGTTTCGTCAGAGGATAGGGGCAGAAGGTCCAAAATGATAGTGTCGTAATCTCGAATATTATTGATCTTGCCGATCTGCGACCAAAGGAAACAGTCCACTTGAACCCCCTCCGTCGTGCGCTGAAATCCCTTCGCCCCAATAAGTATGACTTTACGCTTTCGCGACACCATGTCTCCTTTCAATCCGTTTCATTTGATAGCCAACTTCTATTTATACAGTCTGCATAAAATATTTTACAAAACCGCCATCACGGTATTACTAAACCCGCCTTCGGCGGAATACCAAATACTATTCACCATTCACTATTGACGAATTTTTCCGCTGCTGTGATTTGTAATTATATCTCCCCCTTCAAAAAAATCAAGCCCTTTTTCTCCGATTATTTTCAAATAGTAAGATCTTAGCAACTTTCTCTCATCTTTCGTCAACCACATAACGATCTTCCTGCGTTGTTATGAATAAACCTATGATTGGCTCTGGTTAAGTCAACCCACAAAAAGCATGCCTACGAAGCAACTCTCTCGAACTAAATTGCACCCAAGGTGGCCCACCAAAGCGTTCTGGCGAGGCACATAATAATACCTGTGGCAGAGCTATACAAAGCAATTTGACTGATTTTATGCCGGGACAGCTACAAGGCCTTTTCAACGCCTTCGCCATATTCTTTATCAGCTTTACGGAAGTGCT
>CAZZHL010000259.1:0-3672 GCA_964653945.1 uncultured Pirellulales bacterium | reverse complement strand
TGTCAAATCTCGATTTCCTTTCAATTCCACTGGGTCGATATATCCAGAATAATCTTGATTTCGCCAAAGGCATTGACAAGCCGCCGCTTATTTTCTCAGTCAACTATTTCCTCAGGGGTAAAGACGGCAAATACTTAAATGGCATGGCCGACAAGAAAGTCTGGATTCTCTGGGCTGAACTCCGCACAAATGGTGATGTTGAGGCAATCGAAACTCCGACCGGATTAATACCAAAATATGAAGATTTGGCAAAGCTATTCAAAGAACAGCTCAATATACAATATGGCCAGGCCGACTACATCCAGCAGTTTACGGTTCGCATACCTGAAAACCTTGCCAAGCTCGACCGTGTTGAGAAAATCTACAAAGAAAAGGTCCCTGATACGCCTCAAATACTCTATGACAGCTTTGCTGAAGCTCGCAAGCGTCTAAAAGCAACCCAGGACAAATACGGTGATTACATCTCGCCGCCCGATTTGGCAACTCAATAGACAATCCGCTGCGACGGGAAAGACACAATTCAACACGGGATTTGATTTGCGCAGAGAAACCTGTCAAAGGCAGATAAATAATCAATACTCGTATAAGAAAAGCCTCTCCCGAGTCTGTGACAGCGGGAGAGGCTGAAGTAATCGATAAGCAATTTTGGCTTGTTGGCTAAAACTTGTAAATCACACTCACACCCACTGCTGCTGCATGTGAGCGGTAATCGGGGTCGGCATAGTAATTGCGCTTGTTGAGGTCCTTGTCGAAAATCCCAAGCAAATTAAAGCCGTCAACACGGAATGTCAGATTTTCCTTCGGCTGGTACTGCAGGCCCAGATTCAGATAGTAGTTGCCGCGATAGCCTTTTTCCCACCCTGATTCTACAACGGGGTCTGTTACGGCGTCTAAACTGTATTGGTTTAAATCCTTCAGTCCTGGAAATCCCCAATAGATACGCAGCGAACCGTCAAGTGTCCATCTATCGTCAATCTTGTATTGTCCCTGTATCTTGGTAATATGATTCGACCAGTTCGCCAGGTCATCGCCATAACCGTACGGCTTAGCGGTCGTAAACGTAGTCATATTCGGCTCGAGGTCAAAATCATACAATTTGGTATATCCGTGCGAGATAGACAAGCGGGTCTTGTCTGTATGATACATGGCCTCCAGCTCAACACCCCATTCTTTCTGTGTACCCAGCGACCCCGTTGTAGCGCTTGCCTGATCCCAACTAATAAGCTCAAGATTGTAATGCACAAAAACCGAAGCGGCCAAGCTGAGATTTTCGCTGTGCTGCCGTTCGTAGCGAATTTCAAGACTGTCAAGAATTTCAGGGTCACTAAGATCACCAGTGGACAGGTCAGTGGCTTTCATCTCCTCTTCGTAGTTTGCACGGACAGACCTTGCCCACATAACCTTGAATGTATCTTTTTTGCTCGGCGTATATATAACAGACGCTCTCGGAGAAAACAACCAGTCGGTATATGTGTGCTTGTCCAGACGTGCACCTAAAAAGGTTGTGAACTGGTTGCTAAGCGTCCACTGGTGTTCACCCAGAATAGAATACATATCTGTTGACCAGCGAGGCATAGGGTTCAACCGTGAGTTCACCGTATCCAAATCGGGTCGGACGACACTGTCAAGGCCGAGTTTCTGGTGCGAATATTCAAATCCGCAAGCAATCTTATGCCGCTTGTTAATATCATGCCTGAGCATCGCCTTGGCGTAATACTCATCCTCACGATACGCCGCGTTCACAGCGTTTTGGATGAACCGCTCAAAATCAAACATATCATAACTAAAAGCCAGGTCCAAATTGGTCCGCTCATTAAGCTCTCTTTTATACCCAATGTAGCCGGTTGCCTGTTGATAACCGTAGCCCTGGGCATACAGAGGAGGAAGAGAAGTGAGCATAACATCAGGCCAAGTGTCCCAATCCATATAAGGCCAGATGTCCACCCAACCCCATGGAGGCCGGGCAACTACCTTGGGGTACCAGACGAACTGCTGACCGCCGCGAGTGTAACGCCCCCATATATCCCAGTTGCCTTTTGTCACCTGGACGTGCAGCTTCAAAGGCGGACGGTTTTTATAGGATTCGCCGTCATTACTAACGGATGGATGTAAAAACGTGTCGCCTGCGTTGTATCCATCGCTGGGTAAGGTGAAGGCATCATTGCCACCCTCGCCGAAGTCGTATTGTGGCCCGGAGGGAAAATCAACGGCGTAGACCTAAGGAGCGTCATATTTGCTGGCGCCACGATAGTGGCCAATGCCCGCATAAACGAAGAAACCGCCGTCGCCATCTTCAAACCTCCGTCCATGCCTTATCTCCCCCGAGTAGAACTGCTCAACGGCGCCAAGTCGGGTAGTTATTTCCGTGCCCTGGAATGTCTCGGCGTTATGCGTGATAATATTGACTACCATCGATACCGCACCCGGACCATACATGGCCGAACCCGGACCGCGGACTATATCGATATGGTGAATATCTCGCAGAAGCACAAGGTCTCGCTCACTAAGGGCACCATAATGCGTCCTTTCGTTCATTACACGCCCGTTAACCAACATCAGATACTTATCGTCCCTGTCGTTAAGAATCCCGCGCAATCCCATAATGTTAGATTCCCAGTGATGACGCATCCACTGCAGGTTCGGCACATAAATATCAAGCAACTCAAACAGACTGCGGGCGCCCGAGGCCTGTATCTGCTCCTCTGTTATGGTGGTCATAGCAGCCGGAACCAGCCGGGGTTTGGCCTCGGTTAAGGTCGCAGTCGAGACTACCTCTATTTCCATCAACTGCTCGATAGACATCTCAAACAGCTCCGGCTCTTTCTCAGGTACCGCCGCTTTTGCAAAGACCTGTCCGCCACAAAGAAACACCGTTATAACGAAAATTATCCAACTATATTTAACTAATCTTCCAACCATAATTATTACTCCCAATTGCAACTTTACCGACTACAGCCCAACAGCTACCGCAATGAAGGCGTCTGACCAGCCATGCGCCAATTACATTTGAAATCTCGCACAAAATCCCCCTTACTCTAATCTACCAAAGAGGCATGGTCTTTCCGTTTTCCATGCCACAGCAAACAACGCTTCTATATTCACCATGTACGACTTTGTCCCACATACTACATCCGACTAAATCGGATAATTCCCGATGAAGGTTAACAATAATCCTCCTATGCCAAACACAGCCAACGAACAAATAAATCCAACTTATCACCCGTACCTGTCCCCAAAAGCTATCGTCTGATAATGCTGGACACTAACTTGCAAAAAGCAGGTATGCGGAAAATCAAAAAACCTGGTAACCCGACCATCCAAAAACAGCCAAATTCCTATAAACACACGATTTTTCGGACTATACTGCGCTACAGTTAAACGCTCCGTTTTTTCGTTTAAGTGGCAGTAAAGCAGTAAAAAAGGATTGACAAGAGCAATATTTGGCTGTATACTTTAGTAATAAAGAGAAAACGGTGGAGGTATATAAAATGGCTAAAAAATGGATAACAATTTTGGTTGCAGTTATTGTGAGCCTAGGATTGGCATTTTTTGTCGGCTGTGAGAGCGATGCCCAAACAGGCGCCGGTATTGGAGCACTGGCTGGTGCCGGTATCGGCCAATTAGCAGGCAGAAACACGGAATCAACATTGATTGGAGCAGCAGTAGGCGGCA
>CAZZHL010000258.1:0-3697 GCA_964653945.1 uncultured Pirellulales bacterium | reverse complement strand
TCACGCGAACATCGTATTGAGCAAATTCAAGGCTGGCAATTCGCCCCAACTGATGGCAAGCGGCTTTGGTCGCGCTGTATGCTCCGAAGCCGGCGCTGGGAGAGGGAACGTTCTTGGTGGACATAATGATGATGTCCCCGCCTGTTGCCTGCTTGATAAATCGCCGAGCAGCCTCGGCGAGCGTAAGGAGCGTACCTTCCACATTTACCTTTTCCAGTTTGCGAAAGTCTTCGATATCCATCTCTATTAAAGTTGAAACTAATGCGATGCCGGCGTTTATTATTACAATGTTAATTTTTCCCCAGGTATCGATGACCGACTTAAAACCGCTTGTTACAGAGTCTTTGTCGGTTACATCGAGTCCAACACCAATTACTCTCTCGGGCGCCTGTTTTATCAAATCTACTGTAAAATCATCGAGTCTTTGGCCGGGCAGGTCGCTTACCGCCACGCGACAGCCGTTTTCCAGCAGCGTCTGCGCAACGGCATAGCCAATAGCGCCGGCAGCACCGGTTATCAGTGCAACCTTATCTTTCAGAAGGAATGATTTTTCGTCCATTACTTGGCTTTTTACTCCTCGGCTTTGAGGGTCTTATATAATTCTAAAGCCTCTTTCGGTTTTAAATTTTCGTGCACAACCTTGCGAATTGCCTGCATCATGGCTTTGGGGGCATCGCTCTGGAATATATTACGGCCCATATCAACTCCTGAAGCTCCTTCCTGGACGGCCTTGTAGGCCATTGTCAGTGCATCGAGCTCCGGGATTTTTTTGCCGCCAGCCATCACAATCGGCACCGGGCAAGATGCAGTAATCGTCTCGAAACCATCGGGAACATAATATGTCTTGATAATATTGGCCCCAAGCTCTGCACACATACGGCAAGCCAAACGGAAATATCTGGCGTCTCTTACCATATCTTTGCCGACCGCCGTTACCGCCATTGTGGGAATACCATAGCGCAGGCCCATATCCACCAGCCGGGTCATATTATGAACCGAGCGCGTCTCAAACTCACCGCCAATAAATACCTGCAGAGTAATCGCTGCCACGTTCATACGAATAGCATCCTCGATATCGACCGCTAACTCTTCGTTTGAAAGCTCCTTGAGTATGCTTGGGCCGCCGCTGCACCGCATCACAACCGGTTTGGTCAACGTGGGAGGCACACACGTACGCAGGATTCCCCGAGTCAGCATTATAGCGTCACAGTAAGACATCAACGGCACAATCGTCAGGTCAATACGCTCCAGTCCCGTAGTCGGGCCTTGGAAATAACCGTGGTCAATAGCAAACATTATCGTCCGGCCTGTCTCAGGATTAAATATCCGTGACAGCCGATTTTTCATCCCCCAGTCAAGGGCGTTCGCTCCTTTGAGGAAAAAGCCCTCGGCCTTCATCGGAACATCTTCATAATACTGCTTTTCTTTTTTCGAACTATCAACTTCTGGCATAGTAATATCCCCTCTTGCAATATAGTATATTTTTTAGTAATGATTTCATATCCGCCATATTCTACGAACTTTTGTGCATTTCCAAAAGAGTATTTTCAGCCTGCCTGGTCCACAGACCATTATCGAGGCACTCAGCAACTTCCGGCTCGTCCCGGCGAAGTACTAAGCCGTAGCCGGACATCTTTTCGTTTAATTCCTCCAGCCGCACCAGCCCCAAACCTCGACAAGCCGGATAAACTATAATCTTACCCGCTATCGACCGATTTTCAACCGCACGAATACCTTCCGCTGCCGCATCGAGTCCGCAAACAGCAGCTACAGAGATATTGGTATCAAGCCCGCCGGACTGGACCTTCGTCAGCACCCGTCTCATATCCTCTAAAGTTGACCCACTCGTTCCAACAAAATATAATTGCTTTTCTATGTAAGTATCCAGGTCAATTTTCCCTGTAACCGTTGCCGGTATGCCGGCAAAAATATTTATGATACCCCGCTCACGGCTGCTGTGAACCGAGGCCGCAACCAAATCAGGAATTGGCGCCATCAAAATCGTATAGCTGAATTCCGGCGCAATTTCTGCCTCGGCTGGATTATATGCTCTATATTCAACGCTATTTTTCTTAGCTAACGGTTCTGCAATTTTCGTAAGCTTAGCCAATCGAACACTATCTATATCACCCGCAAAAACGCTTACATCATCGACGCCCTGACAGATATTTCGTGTCACGTGCATCGTACCCATAGGACCCGCTGCCCCGATGACGTTAACCCTGTCGCCGGGACGAATCTCGCCGTTATCAGGGATTATTTCCATAGACTCAGCCGGGTCCAAACCAATAGTGCCTATAATACGAATGCCGCCATAGTGAACCCGCCCGACCGGAGTAACAATATCCCTGCCGAACCTGCCGCCGCAAAGAACGATATTCAACAAGCCTTTTGCAGCCACCTTTGCGAATATCGCCTCGATAGTATCCGGCTCAGAACCGAAATAAATTACATCATCAAAGCTAGCATCTACCAGCTCTGATATATTCACGACCCTTTTTACAGCCACATCTAATCTCGGCGGCGGGAATTCTGAAACCCACGTTATTTGAGTTGGCTTAGCATAGCGGTTCAGCAAATTTAATAAAGTATCTTCTGTTACCTCCGTATCTGCAACAATGAGCATCTGCCCATTAGTTTTTATATTCGTGCGTTCTTCGGAGGCGTAGGCATCTTCAACACATGCCCACGGCTCAACCAAAGCGATTGCTGAAGCGGACAAATTCTCATCGACAGGTATAAGCAATGATTCGCCTTCTGGTGAAGTGATAATCCTTTCATCCATTAGCACATATTCCTGAAGTGCTCCTTCAAAGTTGTATCCGAAGGCGGCGTTAGACCTGGCTGTCCGCAGCCAACGGTAATCGGTCTGAACAAGGAAACGTTCGCCCGTCTTGAAGTTTTCCACGCCGGCCCCGACCGCCTCAATCCTGACAACGGCTTCGTGTCCCGGTACCGTCGGTTTTTGGTTGGGAACATAGCTCGGTATCTCTCTGAGCACATTCGGCTCAATACCGGAAACTATCTCGCTTTTACGAACATGACTGGAAAACTGCTTCAGCAATTTCAAATCAGAAAAGCAAAGCCCTACCGCCTCAACTCGACAAAGAATCTGATGCCGGCCAGGCCTGAAAACCTCTTTGGTTTTATTCAAAACTAATTTATCAGGCCCAATTAGCTGAACAGCATATTGTGTTTCCGGCAATTTCGCCATTATCGTCCTTCATCTCAAGAGGCCAGTTTTTCTATTATCTGCCCAGCGGTTGAATCCTCACTTAAGCCGCAAAGTTTTCCCTCCTCTTCCGGCTCAAGCATGCTTCCAAACCGCTCGAAGAATTCGTTCTTCTTTGCACCTGTCGCAAAATTCCTCTTCGCCCATTCACTGGTATATCCTAATCCAGCTATTTGCTGCAGCACCGAATGGGCATAAATAATATGCGCGCCTTTCAGAAATATTTCGACTAATGGCGCCAGCTCCTCACTATCGAAGTCATCCACAAATTTTTGCCCCGGGCTATTCATTTCGGTCCCGACAACAACAGGCAAATTCAGCTTCTCAGCAATCTTTACCATACCGTAAAGGTTCCGGAGCTTCTCGCCTTTTTGTCCCACCGTATAATTGCGGTCAGGGATAATATTAATGGCCGCAGCGCCTGTGCTCATGGCAATTTCCAGCAGCTCCACAATACTCTTTTCC
>CAZZHL010000257.1:2156-3706 GCA_964653945.1 uncultured Pirellulales bacterium | reverse complement strand
AGCAGCCCACAAAAAGCCAACTTAGTGTACTCCGCCATGTGCTGGTGTAAATCACGCAGGTTGACCTGGCTCTGAAAGTTCACGGCAGCCCGCCTGCCAAATTGAAGAGTTACAAAAGACCCAAGTCTGTAAACGAATATGCGGTGATAGAGCGAATCCTTCTGGTGAATAAGCGGACCAAATTCTTCAGCCCCCGCAGCTTCTTGCGAAGCAAGAGCGGGGGCAATGCAAAACATAAAAGTCAAAATGACCTTACGCATCCTGTTTTTCACCGTCAGTCTCCTAAAGCCCGGCGGCTTTGCGAGATTTGTCTGTTCTACTCTTCAAAACTGCCTGTAATACAATCATTACGCCAAGAACCACCAAGGCAATCCCCGATATACAAATCGTGCGTCGCAAAGGAAGGAGCACAAAGTAAAATGCAGTTACGAGGCAGCCCGCGAAACTGGCCACAGTAGAGAAGGCAAGCACCAACCCGGTATTAAGTCCGGAATCGCTTGCTTGTGTTGTCAGCCAGCGCACTGCAGTGGGCGAAACCGTACCAAGCAGTAAGGTCGGTACGCCGAACAGAACAAGAGCAGAAAAAAGAGAGCCCAATTTTTCACCTAATCCAAGATTGAACATCCCATCACACACCGGCTCTATGAAAAACGGCATAGCACACAACCACACGCCGGCTACCATCAGATTAATCCCCAACGTCCGCTGACTGTTAGCTCTTCTGGAAAGCCATCCACCGAGCATGTATCCAACTGAAAGATTGAGAAGGAAAACCCCGATTACGCTGCCGGTTACCACGTACACGGCACTACCAAAATATGGAGCGAGCACTCTTACCCCCAATATCTCCAGTTCCATTATAAACCAGCCGCAGACGCACGCGATAAGAACTATCTGCAGGGCACGGAGATTGCAGCCGTTTGCACCTTTTGCTTTATTGGATGACTGGTGACCCATCTAACTAAATTCCCTGGTGGCACGGGGGCTTCGACTGAGCTCAGCCGAATGTCCTGAAAGCCCCTGCCACGTGTACAAATATTCACACAAACCATTAAACGATATAACATCATAGTGCTATTTCTCGAAATTTCAATCGCTTTTCATAATCTCAGTTTCGCAGAGGTGGTCCAAGAATATTTAGTTTGCGGTTACAGCTTTTTCCCCTGAGGCTTGATTTTTCACCAACTGTGTGTTTTTTCGGGGTCAGATGAAAAAGCATTGTTTGGGACATAGGGCTTGATTTTGTTGATTTTTTCACATAATATGAACGTTTTAAGGGAATAATGCGTATATTTTTACTTACATATGCCATACGCAGGAAAAACCAAATAGCTGAATAAGAGCCCGCCGCCCCGTCTCGCGTCGGGAGACGCGGGGGCAGGGAACTTACGGTTAAAAAGCAATTTTTTGAAGGAGAAACTTTTTATGGCTATAGATGTGAAGCAAATAGGAAATCTGGTTCAGGAAAAAAGTGAATTTGTGCGTGCGCTATTCGGGGAAATCGATAAAGTAATAGTCGGCCAGCGTTATATGCTCGAACGAATGCTTAT
>CAZZHL010000257.1:0-2056 GCA_964653945.1 uncultured Pirellulales bacterium | reverse complement strand
GTCCAGAGCGCTTTACTGGAGGCCATGCAGGAAAGGCAGGTCTCAATCGGGGAGGAAACCTTTCCAGTGCCCATTCCTTTTCTGGTACTTGCCACACAAAATCCTATTGAACAAGAGGGAACCTACCCACTGCCGGAGGCCCAACTCGACCGGTTCATGTTGAAGGTGAAGATTGACTACCCAAACAAAGAAGAGGAACGTCAAATTCTCGACAGAATGGCCGTAACAGCCAAGCAATTTGACATCAAGCCTGTCATAACTCCTCAAGATATTTCGGAAGTAAGAAACGTCGTGGACGAGATTTACATCGATGAGAAGATTAAGGACTACATAGTTGATGTGGTCTGTGCCACCAGAGACCCAGGCAAATATGGCATCGAAATGGGCAACTTCATCAACTATGGAGCATCACCAAGAGCAACGATTTACCTTGCGATAGCAGCAAAAGCCCACGCGTTTATCCAGCAAAGGGGCTATGTAACTCCTCAGGATGTAAAAAGCATCGGCCCCGATGTCCTGCGACACAGAGTAATTGTCAGCTATGAAGCTGAGGCCGAAGACAAAACCAGCGAAGATATCATAAAGGCGATTTTTGACAATATCGAAGTGCCGTAATTCGCCATTTATTTTTTGTGCACCGAGATACAAGATATGATGCCATGATACCGCAAGAGTTAATAAAAAAAATTAGACAGATTCAAATCTATACATCAAGGATGGTAGATGCCAGCTTCACCGGCCAGTACGAGAGCGTTTTCAAAGGCCGCGGTATGCAATTCGACGAAGTTCGCGAATATACACCGGGCGATGACATCCGGACAATCGATTGGAACGTCACCGCTCGCACCGGCAAACCTTATATAAAACGCTTTGTTGAAGAGCGTGAGATGACTGTGATATTCGCGGTCGATTTAAGCGCTTCGGGAGACTTTGGTACTATTAATAAAGCCAAGAACGAGCTGGCTGCCGAGTTTTGTGCCGTGATGGCCTTTGCAGCCGCAAAAAATAATGACAAGGTGGGTCTTCTGATTTTTGCCGACCAGATAGAGCTATATATCCCTCCCAAGAAAGGCATCAGTCACATGCTGCGGCTGATTAGGGAACTATTGTATTTTAAGATGCCAAAAAGAAAAACCGATATCAGCCAGGCCCTGGATTATCTTGCTAAAGTCGTACGCAAAAGAGCAACGGTGTTTTTGGTATCCGATTTTATAGAAATGGACTTGGCCATCCTCCCGAAAGGGACGCCTAACGGTGCTAACGGGACTGATTTCAAGAAACCTCTTGGCCTGCTTAACAAGCGCCATGATGTTATCGCCGTTTCGGTTCGTGACCGGGCAGAAATCGCGCTGCCGGGCGTCGGGTTGATAGAACTTACTGATGCCGAAACGGGAGAGACTATCCTTATCGATACATCAAGCAGACAATTCAGAAACAAATATAGTGCTGCTTGTGCACAGCGGTTCGGCGAGCTTCAAAATATGCTTCGGACTATTAACGTCGATTGCATCAGTATCAGCACTGATAAACCATATATACAAGATTTAGTAAGGTTTTTTCATATGCGACACAGACGTCACTAAGTATCACGGGCTTCCAGCCCGTGATACCACGGCCAAGCCTGTCCTGAGCGCAATCGAAGGAATGGCCGTGGTACAGGTAGAATTTGCGAGGTATAAGTTATGAACGAGAAACTTGATTTTTCATTGCCGGAGAAAAAACAGAAGACTCCTCCCACATCAAAGATAGCTGTCATATTGCTTTTGGTTCTAATTAGCTTGGCGCTGGTTAATCTTCTAAAACCTTCTTATCAAAGTCCGCTGTCAGAAAATCCCGCCTCGTCCCTCTCCGAAGAAGAAGTAAAGGACCTGGCTGCCAAACTTGCCAGCCGTAATTTATACACAAGAGCAGCCAAGGTCTGGCAGGATTATCTGTCTTTTGCCAAGTTACCGGACAAGGAACACGCAACAACACTTTTTCAAATTGGCACACTGCTTGAAAAAGCAGGTGAATATGCAGAAGCAATCGAATACTACTACCGCAGTGAAATAACAGC
>CAZZHL010000256.1:0-3709 GCA_964653945.1 uncultured Pirellulales bacterium | reverse complement strand
ATGCGCTTTTTGAGCCAATTGCCGCAACTCATCAGATGCATTTGCGCTAATAACACCACCGCCGACATAAAGCACCGGCTGGTTGGATTTGTTTATCGCCTGTGCCGCCAGTGATATCTGTCTGGCGTTTCCTTTCGGCCGCACACGGTAGCCGGGCAGCTCCATCTCGACCGGCCCGTCTGTATTAAATTTGGTAACCTCGACATCAACTGGTATATCAATAAGCACCGGGCCGGGTCGGCCGGTCGAAGCTATATGAAACGCCTCTTTAATAATCCGGGCCAGGTCTTTAACATCCTTAACAATACAGTTGTATTTCGTAACCGGACGCGTAATACCGGTAGTATCCGCCTCTTGAAACGCATCATTACCGATAAGCTCTGTACGAACCTGCCCAGTCAAAGCAACTAACGGAATTGAGTCCATCATCGCCGTAGCAAGACCGGTAACCAGATTGCATGCACCGGGACCACTGGTCGCCACCATAACGCCAACCTTACCGCTCACACGCGCATAGGCATCGGCCATATGGCAGCCGCCCTGCTCATGCCGCGGGTTGATGAAGCGAATCGGAGCATCGTATAACCTGTCAAATAAAGGCAATACCACGCCGCCGGTATAGCCGAACATTGTATCGACGCCCTGCTCAATCAGTGTATCGACTATAATCTGGGCGCCTGCTTTGAGAGTGGACTTGTCAGCCGATTTGGCCGAAGAACGAGACTTTGACTTCATTTCTACGCCTTTCCTGATAAACATTAATTCGTTATTCCGGAACCCCCCTGCTTTCTTGCGAAAGCAAGAAGAGGGGCCAACTATGGCTCACCGGTCCACTTCGGAAGGCCAATCGCTTTAATCAAAAAACGACCAAACAACCCGAAGATTCAGACCCCGCCATAATCCCGTAACCACCCGCAACAAGCGGGTGTCTCAGGGTCGTATTTGCATGTTTTCATACAAACACAAAGCAATTATACAACATCAGAAGCTGCCTGTCAATTATTTTTCGGCAATTTATATCTCCGCCAATAAGGATTTTTCGCCCTTTTGGCCGAAGCGGGGCAATTTCAATATAAAAATCTGGCCTCAACTCCAAATTGCCGGTATAATTGGGCTGAAAAGTTAACCCCGTTAGTCCTAGGGACTCCTTACGGAGAAAGCTCGGACGGTGGTTTAAACCTTCACCCCATTAAAAAAATTATTTCTAACGGGGTTAATATAGGAGAACTTTTATGTGTGATAAATGCGGTTGTAGCTCTAACACAGGCAGCGAAGCTAATGCAGAAAAAACCTTCGAAGAAAAAGTTGAGGATGTAATCGAGTCAATTCGGCCTGCCCTGCAGGGTCATGGCGGTGATGTGGAACTGGTGGGAATCGATGACGACAATACCGTTAAGGTCCGCCTTCAGGGCGCTTGCCAGGGCTGTCCAGGCGCCACGATGACAATGAAAATGGGCATCGAAAGAATGATGAAGGAAATAGTGCCTGAGGTCAAAGAAGTCATCGCCGTGGACTAAAAAACGCCGGCAATAAACTATCTATTAACTTTTTCCAGCTCTATCGTCTGAAACATACCCAGATAATTTCCAAGCGGGGACAATATATATTCTATGGCCTTGATAAGCGAATACGTAAACGATGGAACCAGCTGTCTTAATGTCAAACCGCCGCTAAGTAAATATCGCAGCGGCGTATGATTGGACATTCGAACGACCTTCAAGAAGGGAAACTCTCTTTCAAAAACCTGGCGGTCGCGGGAAAAAATTATCCATGGAATCGCACCGTTTCCGTGTGAAACCGGGCCAAGCTCCTCCAGCCCCCAATCTGCCTGCGTGTCAAAAAGCTCATGATGGAAATTCTTGTAGATGAACCTTGACCACAATGTATTCGCTGGCTCAATCATAACGATTTTGCCGTCTGTTTTCAGGCATCTTAAAGCTTCTTTAAAGAATCCTCGCGGATTAGCGATGTGATGAAGAACATCGAACATAAAAAAGGCATCAACGCTCGCTTCTTCAAAAGGCATATTAGTAGCCGAGAAGACCTTATCGACATTTGGCAGCTCAAGGATGTCTGATGTAATCACGTTGGCAATAACTTCCTTAATAAAGCCGCCCCCGCTGCCAAGCTCGACAAGAACCTTTCTCGTCAGGGCGGAGCCCGCCGCAGCCCGATTTTCCGGCTCAGCTATCACCTTTTCAAACTGCTTATAGAAATCAATATATAATCTTTTGAGAAACGGCTTTTTCCGGACAATATCAGAATGCAAAAGGGTTGTCGCTGGATCATTAAGGTCTTTGATACATCTTGTCTCAGGCAATTTAAGCCAATCGATAATCTTCATAACTTCGTGTCTTCGCCGCTTGCCAGCCGTCCATTTGGCGGGCTTGAGTTTCCTAATCGCCGCATCTTTTTTCAGGAACTGCTCGCCTCGGCGTAGCCGGAGGCGAAGCCGGGCTTTTTATAAAATGCCCCACTTCATAAACCGGCCCCAATAAAGATAGGGGGCTTTGCATCTGAACAACCTGTACCTTTTCCAGAACGCTTTCAGCGGCACTGCACACTTCCTTTTCTGTGGAAAAATGATGCTCACGAATTTTACAGCCCATCAGCCGAAACACAAACACCGTAAACCGACGCTCAGTCGGCACACCATATATCACCTGTCCTTTCGGCTTAAGAACCCTGCGGATTTCTCCAAAGGCCTGCAGCTGCTCAGCGGGCTTCAGGTGCTCGAGAATACTAATCAATAATACCGTGTCAAAAAAATTGTCTTCATACGGCATGGATAACACATTGCCGTTCTGCAAATGTGTCTCTATTCCCATGGCCCCGAATACATCCGCAACCTCTTCCGTTGGCGCGTTGAGGTCCAATCCATAAATCTCCTGATAAATCTCATTAAGATTAGGAAACGTAACACCGGCGCCGAAACCCACTTCCAAAACACGTTGTCCACCGCTGCACTGGGCCAAACACAGTTCAATCCGCCGTCGGTACATTTTCCCAAGAATAGGCCAGTAATAGAATCGAAGCGGGTCGTTGCGGTCCACGCCGGCATAATCGCGGAAAGTCAATAGCTTTAATTTCGGTAAATCACCTGCTTTCGGCATCTCACTCAGTTTATCCGCCTGCGGCGGATTTAGCGCCTCCTCCCCAACCACTTGATTTTCTTAAACGCTATCCAGCTCATCTTAAGCAGCAGCCAGCCGTGCGTAAACCGGCTGATATTCGTCGAGCCGTACGTTCTTGCCCGATAAGTCACCGGCACTTCGACTACCTTTAGATTTTGCTTTACCGCTCCAAAAATAAGGTCGAAGTCACCAAAGGGGTCAAAATCTCCAAAATACGAACGGTTGGCTGCTATCAGTTCATAGTCTTTTTTATAAATCATTTTCGTGCCGCAAAGCGTATCTCTGAACCTTTGGCCCAACAACCAGCTAAACAGCGCACCAAAAAACTTGTTCCCCAGGAGATTCAGGAGCCGCATCGCCTGCTTTTCCATCGGATAAACAAGCCGCGAGCCACTGATAAACTCACCTTTGCCATCACGAATCGCCCTGAAAAATTTCACTAAATCTTCAGGCGGCGCCGTCAAGTCTGCATCCTGGATTACCAGCACATCACCCTCTGCAGCGGCAAAGCCTTTTCTTACAGCATCACCTTTGCCCACTCCCTCGCCCTGATGAAGCAGCCGAATCTTACGCTG
>CAZZHL010000255.1:0-3713 GCA_964653945.1 uncultured Pirellulales bacterium | reverse complement strand
TTCCTGAAGGATACAGGAACGACACGAAACGCTTGTGGCAAAGATACAATCTTTTCACACTGTCCGGTTCAGCTGGCAGATTGGGTGGGGGCAAAAAAGATATTTGTATGCTATTTGTTTACAGCGGGCTGGACAATTATTTGAAAGACGGTGGTCGCCTAGGATTTGTCATAAACCAGACCGTGTTCAAAACCAAGGGAGCGGGGGATGGATTTAGGCAACTTCGATTTGAATCTAAAAAGAAAACAGTTTTTATCAAGCCCATTGTGGTGCATGACCTGAGCCAATTGCAGGTGTTTGAGGGAGCAACAAACCGGACATCTGTATTTGTTTGTAAAAAGCAATACAGGGATTTCAAATACCCTGTCCCGTATGTATCATGGTCTGGTCCTTCACGCATAGGCCAGGATGAAATGTTGGAGAGCGTATTGAAGATTACATCACGCTGTAAGCTGGGAGCTTTGCCTGTCGAATCACAAGAACCAAACTCTCCTTGGCTTACCGTCCCTAAAAAATCGCTCGCCGGTATCCAAAAGATTGTCGGCGAAAGCAAATATCAGGCACACGCTGGATGCTGCACGTGGTTGAACAGCGCGTACTGGATACGAATACTAAAGAAACTCCCAGATGGAAACGTCCTTATTGAAAACCTAAACGATGTTGGCAGAATCAAATTAGAGCAGGTACAAGCTACGATCGAGCCCGATTTAGTTTACCCGCTTATTCGCGGACGAGATGTCTCACGTTGGAATGTAAAGCCTTCAATACATCTGATACTTACTCAAGACCCAGAAAAGCGTGCCGGAATACCGGAAAAAGAAATGAAGCGGAAATATCCGAAGACCTTTGCATATTTGAGAAAGTTTGAGAAAGAACTTCGTCAGCGCTCAGGGTATCGAAAGTATTTCAAACCCACCGACCCATTTTATTCACTATACAATGTGGGTCCTTACACGATTGCAAAATGGAAAGTAATATGGAAACACACCGGTGTTCAGGATTCTATGCGAGCGTGCACTATTAGCTCTGAAGCAATTCCTGATCAAAAGGTGATTTTAGTTTCTTCTGAGAGCGAGGCGGCAGCGCATTTCTTCTGTGCCTGCATTAACAGCTTACCAGCTTTTTCGGTAATCAAAAATTATATTGGTTTGGATGCTTCACCTCATGTTCTTGATTATGTCTCAATCCCTACTTTTCGAGAAAATAACCCAATTCACAGGCACCTCTCAGAACTCTCACAGCGTTGCCATCAAGCTGTGGTTAGTGACGATGAGAAAATCATTGCTGATATAGAAGCTGAAATCGACAAGACAGCAGCCAAGCTGTGGGGCATAACCAATGACGAACTGAAGGCCATTCAAGATACATTACGAAAAAAAACTAAACGCTAACAACTAAATACAAACGACTGATTATGCTTAGATATAGATTGTTTTTCGGTACAGTGATGACGGTATTTTTTGCCGCCATTGTTATTTTTGACGGTTGGCTGGATGGTGGATTGACAGCTACGATGCTTGATGATAAACCGGTGCAGGGGACACTGCTCTTTCTGCTTATTGGGCTATTGGCAATTCCCGCTCAGCTTGAGCTATCCAAACTTGCAGCAGCGAAAAACTTAAGGATTTTCACTTTTGTTTCAATCATCGCCTCGATTTTGTTCGCAGGCGCCTGGTACTGGCCACAGGTTATCGAAATCCAGCCTCGTATATATCTGTTTTTCCTCTCAGTTTTTGTATTGATAGCTCTGCTTTTATATCAATATATACGCTATGGGACTTCAGGAGTATTAGCTAACTGTGGGGCGACTTATTTTTCTATTGTTTATCTTGGGCTTTTTAGCAGCTTTGTTCTTGCCATCCGCATTGACTTTGGGGCTTGGCCGCTTCTTATGTTTGTTTTTGTTGTAAAATCTGCCGACATAGGAGCTTACTCAATTGGCAAGCTTTTTGGTAAGCATAAATTTTCGCCTAAAATCAGCCCTTCAAAGACGTGGGAGGGTATGTTTGGCGCTGTTGCGGTAGCTGTAGTCGTTGCTATTTGCTTTGCCCTGAGTTGTGATACAATTATAATGGGCTGGTGGTTGGCAGTACTGTTTGGTTTTTGTTTTGCATTCATCGGCCAGCTCGGCGATTTAGCTGAGTCTATGCTAAAACGAGATGCCGAGCAGAAAGATTCGGCAAATAGCGTACCCGGTTTCGGGGGAATATTGGATGTTATTGATTCGCCTTTAGTGGCAGCACCATTTGCTTATTTGTTCTTTATGTGCAGCTTTTAAAGAGAGAAACTTTGGAAATTACTATACAATTGGATTCAGCTGACAAGCAGCTTCAGTTGTTCGGTCAGGCCGACAGTCATCTCCGGCTTTTGCGTCAATCACTTGGCGTCCAAATCACTGCCCGGAAGTCCAATTTGATAATCACAGGCGAAGAAGAAAACGTAAACAAAGCAGCCGATATTATTGATAAAATGCAGAAACGTCTAATCAAACGCGGCTCGCTTACTGCTGCGGATGTAACCGGCTTTATCAGTCGTAGTGGTTCGCCCACAGTCTCTGATACCGGTGAAGGCATTGCCGTCTATTCGCACAAAAAGGTGGTCGAGCCCACAACCAAAGGACAGTTAAAATACGTTGAAACAATGTTAGCCAATGACCTGACTTTTTGTATCGGCCCTGCGGGAACAGGCAAAACATATCTGGCTGTCGCAATTGCTGTCTCAATGCTGAAGAAAAAGCAAATAAGGAAAATTATCCTTGCTCGGCCGGCTGTGGAAGCCGGTGAAAAACTTGGCTTTCTGCCTGGTGATATACAGGCAAAGGTAAATCCATATCTTCGCCCGCTTTTTGATGCTCTCGAAGATATGATGGACTTTGCTCAGATGAAGAAATTTATGGAGCTGGATATTATCGAAATCATACCGCTTGCCTTTATGCGCGGCAGAACACTAAACGAAGCTGTTATCATCTGTGACGAGGCCCAAAACACCTCGCCCCTGCAGATGCTGATGGTCTTGACAAGATTGGGTCACGGCTCCAAAATGATAGTAACAGGTGATATAACACAAGTTGACCGGGAGCCCGGCCAGAAAAGTGGAATGGTCGATGCAATTGGACTACTGCGTCGCATAAAAGGAATAGGTTTTACCCAGTTAAGCCAAAAAGATATCGTGCGACACAGATTGGTTCAAAATATCGTACAGGCCTATAAAAAAAAGCAAAATCTAAGTAGCAATTTGTAACTATTAACTGATGATTGGGGGATAGATATTATGGATTACAGAAGAGTTATTCCGTGTCTGGATGTAAAAGACGGCCGATTAGTTAAAGGCATTAACTTTGTTGAGCTGAAAGATGTCGGTGACCCTGCGGAAAATGCCGCTGTTTACAGCGAGGCGGGAGCAGACGAATTAGTTTTTCTGGATATTACAGCAACTATTGAAAATAGAAAAACGCTGCTTGATGCCGTCAAGAGGACCGTCGAGAGGATTACAGTGCCATTGACCGTCGGCGGCGGAATCCGCAACTGTCAGTCGATTGAAGAACTGCTGGATTTAGGCGCATCAAAGGTGTCTATCAATACCGCTGCTGTACATAATCCGGACCTTGTTAAAGAGGCGGCAGATGAGTTCGGCAGCGAGAAAATCACAGTTGCTATAGATACGTTTAGCAATTTGCAATTGCCGTCCGGCTTTGAAGTAATAATCAACGGGGG
>CAZZHL010000254.1:0-3725 GCA_964653945.1 uncultured Pirellulales bacterium | reverse complement strand
AGATTATTCTGGATATATCGACCCAGTGGAATTGAAAGGAAATCGAGATTTGACATTAAATTGAAAGTTCTGACGCCTTCTTTGCCGAGCGTTGCAGCGGTTGTCTCGGATTCCAGAGCGGCACCTTTTATAATGATACCTTCAGTCCAGTTGTAGGCCTGTTCAACAGGGACCCATGTGTCGCTGTCGCGTCCACCGTAAACAATGCCGCCGACTACAACACCCTCCGGGTCATCGAGTAACGGGTCGCAGTTAGTAAGGTCGGGGATGTTGAGGCAATAGCGTGCGTTTTTGTGAGAGGCGGTAATCTCATTGCCATCAACGTCTGTTTTACCTTTGTGCCATTGTCCGGAATGGTTGATACCTTCTGTCGGCAATTCGGCACCCATTCCGAGCCAATGAGGTTTTTTCTTATTATCAATTAAAACATTGGAGAAGATAACTTCACAGGGGCTTGTCAGGGCTTCATGGATAATCGGGTCATCTTCGGCGCTGACGTCGCGAATAATGCCGAAGATACCTTTTTCGACATTCACACAGCGGGCTTGGCCATTCTTTTTTCGCAAGTAGGCAATGTCATCACCGACGATGGTTTGCCCGGGCAGCATTGAGGTCGATGTCTTGCCGCAGGCCGATGGAAATGCACCGGCGAAGTATGTTACACGTCCGCCTGGGCCGTGGGCGCCCATCAGGAACATATGCTCGGCGAGCCAGCCCTTGTTCGATGCCTTATTTATAGCCAGTCGCAGGGCCAATTTTTTCAGGCCTATCGTATTGCCGCCATACTGGGTGTTGACACTGTAAACCAGGTTTTCTTCGAGGTCGATATAGACCCGGCGTTTGTCGATGTTTTTGCTAACGGCTTTTTCAAGCTCGCCTTCGGAATGAATGAATCTGAAAAAGTCGGGCGACGTGCCGATTTTTTTGAATTGCTCGTATCCGGGTCGGTAAAGGATGATTTCGCTATGAGCGACGTAGGGTGAATCGGTTATCTGTATGCAGGGGATAGAGAAATCCGAGCCCAGTGGGCCAAGACAGAAGAAGCAAATCAGCATTTCCCTGCCTACCATCGAACCTTTCAGAAATGAGCGGACTTCTTCGACTCCCTCTTTTTTGTTGATGGAGTTAAGACTTTCGCCTAACTGTGAGCCGGGAGGTAATAAATACTTTGTTCTGGCTTTATCGCGGGCCTGGTCGTGATATCCGTCGAAGTGACAGGTATGGCCGGGGATATCCAGCGGGAGCTCTTCACCGTTCTTTATTGCTAATTCGCGAATATGAGCTATATCAGCTTCCGAGCCGGTGTAGACAAAGACCGAGGCCGGCTGCGTTAGCTCAATTGCATCTGCGACAAACTCGTGCATCTTGGGATTATCTAAAGCGGCAATCTTTTTGTAATTGTCCGCCGTCAGTCTTTTCTTTAGTAATTCATTGACATTAGCCATAAACAGCTATTACCTCCTTATTTTTAATCCCGTTTATAAAAACAAGAGATTCTAACGGTAGAACGGTCACTCGTCAACCCTGTTAGAGACTTTTTCTCTTACTGCGTTGGAAGGTGTTTTCACTTATGTATCTGGGTACATAAGGTCTCTAACAGGGTCAAATCGTTTTCCAAAAGCTCCTGTATCCACAATTCTCAGATTGCTCCCCATAGTTGCATGTGTCGGATGACGTCTCCTGACTTGATGGTGGTGCCGTTAGTGCATCCGGTCACATTACAGAACGAGATTGCATTATTAAAATCGAGCTTGGGTGTTAAACCTATAACAACCATGTCCGCATCGGGTTTACAGCTGCAGTTGACCAGCTTTTTGAACATAGCACCGCAGTGAGGGCAGTATAATTCGTCTTTTACGCCGTCTTTCAGCTCGCCCGATAGGATAATCTTGTCGAAATCACTTTGAATTGCCGAGAGAACAAACTCGCCTTCCATACCTGGCCGCTTAAATTTAATCCGCAGTCCGGGAGCACCGTTTATTTTATGTTCGCTGTCGATAATATTGCAACCGTTCGGGCAATATGCCTCGGTTACCATGTATCTTACTTTTTTTTCGTCTGTCTCTTTTTTGATTTTTTTCCGCCGCCTAAGCGGAATAATCAGTTTCCCATTTTTACTGAATTGTTCCATACACACTTCCTTTTTTTCTGTCACCCTTCGTCTAATACTACTAACGGATATCAAACTCCTACGCAATTCGTATTAGAAACGCTAATACCCTGTATAATCAAAAAATAAGCCAACACTCCCTAAAGCAGGGATTGCTGGCTTGTATTTTGTTCTGCCATCCATATATGGACTGCGAACAACTTACATTAACAGCGTTTTTAGGCAAAAAGAAGACCGACAACAGTTCTTTAGATGCCTACTATTTGCCGGCCAGTTCTCCAGCAGGTAGCGCTATGCTATCTCCTGTCGAATCACCTTTTTTACTGGTGTAATATTATCTAAAAACGTCTATATTTTCAAGAAAAAAATTCAATGGTTTGCAAATTTTATTCGCTATGGAGCAGGACGGGACTTTCGAGAGTAAATATTATAACACGCTCTCCGGTTATGGTGCTAATATCCGTGTGAAGACTTTTTACCCTTTTTCCGAGAAGTTCCGTTATTATCTGTTCAAGAAGTGGCCGAGCTTTTTCGAGCAGTTCTGTCCTAACTTGCTTGATTAACGTCCGCCCTGTTTTCTCGTCAGTCGCATCGGCCAGCTTTTGTTCTGCAGGGGTTAGAACACGCTGTAGCCTAACTACTACCATATCTCCAATGATATAGGTCTTGGTCTGCTCAGGTCCTCGACCCATATATTCTTTCTCGAACTTTATCAGGGCCTCACTAATCTCAGCCTCAATCTGTCCTTTGCTTTTCGCCATACAGACCTCTTCTTAGTTGAGTTCAAAAAAACCAAAAAATTTTAGCTGTGAATCTCTTGGGCGTCAAGGCCGTAAAAAATTAGGGCTCGTTAAGGCATAAGTGAAAGGCTGTCAAAAAGATAATGTAAAAGTCTCTAATGCTCTTGACGCTGGCTTGTAGCGGTATTATACTGGCGTACCTTAAAATAAGGTGGCGACTGATTTTGGAGAGAAAAAATGGACAAGAAGACCCTTGCTAAGGGGAATAACATCAAGATTATCGCTAATGGTATAACCTTCGATGACGTGCTGTTGATACCCGCCAAAAGCGATTTTGTGCCCAGCCAGGCAGATACCTGTACGCAATTGACCAGAAATATCACCATAGATATCCCGATTGTCTCGGCTGCTATGGATACCGTTACCGAAGCCCAGCTGGCGATAGCACTGGCCCAGGAAGGCGGGGTCGGCATTATTCACAAGAACCTGTCGATTGAGGCGCAAAAAAGAGAAGTGTTAAAGGTCAAACGCTCCGAGCACGGCGTGATTCTCGACCCTGTAACATTGTCGCCAGGCGAACCCGTCAGAAGGGCGCAAGAGCTGATGGACGAGCAGAATGTCTCTGGCATCCCAATCGTTGAGGGCAAAAAGCTCGTTGGCATTTTGACGCGGCGGGATTTGAAGTTTCTCAAAGACTATGATGTCAAGATAAGTTCTGTAATGGTAAAGGATAACCTTGTTACCGGCCCGGCCGGCACGACGCTTGAGCAGGCGAAGGAGATGTTGCAGGAGCGAAAGGTTGAGAAGCTACTTTTAGTTGATAAAGATGGCAAGCTGGCCGGCCTGATTACTATGAGGGATATTGACCGGGTTCA
>CAZZHL010000253.1:0-3749 GCA_964653945.1 uncultured Pirellulales bacterium | reverse complement strand
ATATTTTCTTTGAATCGAAGACAATAATCTCAGAGGTGCGTTTTTCCCTGCCGAGCAAGGCAAGTTTGGAAGTAATATCTCGAAGATACTTACTGTACCAAAAACAAAGTATCAAGATAACAGTTACCAAAACAACAGCCGATAACGGCAGAGCCCGAGTCAGGAAATCTTCAAACGTGAGATTTCCTCTTAGAGCTATCAATATACCGATAGGATTACCCAGGAGAGTTGACGCAGAGCCGATGTTGGTCGTCAGTACCGAAGATATGACCATAGGAACCGGATTTATATCGAGCAGGTCACTGATATCAAGTATGGCCGCCATCATAACTATTATTGATGTCACTTCACCAGTCAATCCCGATAGCAAGGCCGACATTATCATGATAATGACGAAAAGCCCCACCCCGCTAAGATTCCTCATCATCAAGAGCTTCTTCACAAGCCAAAGAAAAAAACCGGACTCCTTTATCATTCCGACTACTATCATCATTCCAATAAGAAATATGATTACATCAAGCGAAGCAAACTCTATGAAATGTTTGACGTCCACACTGTGAGTGAGTAAAAGTACACCGCTGCCAGCAAACACAAACGCCAATCGGAAATCCCAGAACAGCAATGTTCCGAGAATCGAAGCTGAAAAAACAGAGGCAACAAAGGCCTGTTCAGCACTCATTTTGCCTATGTAAACACTCAACCCTACTGAGGCAGAGATACACAATAAAATCGCGATCTTCTTCATCACAGCACCATAGAGCAATCCAAAATAGACAAGGTGATAGTAAACCAATAAAAGACCACAGACCAAATATTAGAGATTTGAGTCCTGTGCCTTATTCGAACTGGATGTCGGTGATGACGAACTCGACGTTGGTATTGCCATTATAGGTATTGAGCTGCGGCTGATAGGCAACATTGAAGAACTCGTTATCGAGCAGCTTCTTCTCAAATTTTCCGAACCTAAAGCCGATACAACGGACTGCGGTTGCGTTGTCGGTTATGGTAAGCTGTAGATGGTCACCGCCTGAGCCGACTTTTCTTGGCACAGAGGCGAGACGCACACCTTTTGCTGCGAAAACCGGCTCTGGATTACCCTGCCCGAATGGACCAAGCATTTGCAGCTCGCTAACTACCTGCATATTGGCAGACTCGCCGAGCGAGGCCACAGCATCAATGTAAAGCTTAGTGACTACATCATCTTCGTTCAGGCTCTGCCTTGCATAGCTTTCAAAGTCGGCTGCGAACTGGTCTATCTTATCAGGCTCTATCTTGAGACCGGCTGCCATTTTGTGTCCGCCGTACCTGACTAAATGCTCTGAGCAGGCCTTGATTGCGCTTAGCAGACAAAAGCCAGGAATCGACCGGCCGGAACCCTGAGCAATACCTTTTTCCGCGGCCCCGGTGTTAATTAGGATTGCAGGACGATAGAATTTTTCCGCAATTCTCGACGCCACAATACCTATCACACCACCATGCCAGTTTTTATCTGCAATCACAATGCTTCTCTGGTCGGGATGGCTCAGGCCGAACTCCGCTATCATTTCACAGGCCTGCTTAAATACCTTTCTCTCGCACTGCTGGCGCTTACTGTTTTGCTCTTTGAGGTATTGGGCTATTTGCATCGAGCGAATCTGGCTATCACTTGTCAACAGCTCCACGGCCAATCTCGCATGTCCCATTCTGCCTGCTGCGTTTAGCATCGGTGCAAGCCGAAATCCGATGTGGAAGCTGTCAAGTCCCTGACCTGTCAATCCGGCTGACTCAATCAGGGCCTGTACACCGGGGAGCTTACATTCCGGTAAGGCTTTCAGGCCATAACTCGTCAAAATTCTGTTCTCGCCGCGCAAATCCATAACATCAGCAATAGTCCCCATTGCCGCCAGGCTTGTTGCATTTAACATAAACTCTCGCAATTTCGGCTCAAGTTTATCGCCGGCCTTAAACTCATCAGCGATTGCCCAAGCGAGCTTAAAAGCGACCATCGAGCCGGACGACTCCTGATTAGGATAGGACTCTTGCAGCGCAGGATGGACAACGGTGACGGCTTTCGGCAATTCCCCTCGACTCCGCTCGGGGCAGGCAGGTTCAAGCTGGTGATGGTCGGTTATTATCAACTCAAGACCCAATTGTCCGGCAAGCTCAGCTGAGTCAAACGCCGTGATACCGCAGTCCACGGTTACCAAGAGCCGACTGCCGGATTCCGCAAGCGACCGGACAGCCTCGGCATTCAGGCCATAACCCTCATCGATGCGGTGAGGGATATAGTAATCAACATCAGCACCAAGTAACCTTAGAATCTGCCAGAGAATCGCAACGCCTGTAATACCATCGACATCATAGTCGCCGTAGATGGTGATTTTTTCCTTATTTTTAATCGCCTGCTTTAATCGTCCAACTGCCGCTTCAACGCCCGGCAATCGTCTCGGCTCAATGAGCTGCGTCAGCTTAGGCCTCAGGAAAATGTTGCCGGTGTGAGCATCGGTTATTCGACGATTTATCAGGACCTGTGCCAAAAGGGGAGAAACCTTCAGCGACCTGGCAAGCTGCCCAGCACGCTCATCCGGAGGGTGAATCACCCATTGTTTTTTCTGGGCTCCCAAACGCCCTTTGCTGCGTTTGGGGTCCATTTGCGTCCGTGCCGAAAGTAACATTTATACTCTGCCTTTTTACTATGCTGTCGATTGCAGTATCAGCATAATAATATATACCAAAAAAGACCTGCAACCTGCAAGAGAATATTAGCCACGAAGTCGCGAAGGCACAAAGAACTTAAAAACTAAACAACAAAAACTTAGTGCCTTTGTGCCTCGGCGGCAAAAATCATCCGCTTGTGCAGTGAAGCTGTAAAAATCACCCGGCTCACAAAAAAACAATATGTCAGGCGTGATAAGAGAACCCTTGTCGCTTCAGAGTAGCTCGTCGATAGCAGTGGTGATGCCTTTTTTGCTGGTTAAGCCAACCCACTTTTTCTGCACCTGGCCGTCCTTAAATAAAATAAGGGTCGGTATCGCCTGTATGCCGAATTCTATAGCGCTATCTCTGGCTTCGTCGGTATTGAGCCTGCAGATTTTGGCCCTGTCTTTATATTCATCTGCGATTTCTCCGATAATGGGAGCTATCATCTTGCAAGGCCCACACCACGGCGCCCAGAAATCAACCAGCACCGGCACATTTGAATTGTGAACAGTCTCATCAAAAGCGGCATCTGTCAGCCCAATTACGTTACCAGCCATTATTTTATCCTTTCAACCAAGTTTTTTACGTAAAGACAAAGAGTTGTCCAAAGCGATATAATACACCAATGCTGTATGAAATTGCAACTAATTTTCGAAAGATTTTGTCTTTCCATCGTTTTTTACCATCCGCCCGGCTGAAGCAGGTCGCTGACCGGCTCATTCCACCAGTTCGGGTCTCGCAAATACTGCTTTAGCATCATAGCAGCGACGACGCCATCACCAATGGCTGTAGCTAACTGCATTGCAGCACCTATCCTACAATCGCCGGCCACAAAGACACCAGGCACCTTTTTTCGCAAATATGCGCAGTCGCACTTGATAAAGCCCCGGTCGGTCAGCAGAAGAAAGGGTGATTCGAGATACCTGGCAGCCAATGCCACAAATGTAGTCTTTCCAATTCCTTCCCTTCCAGTGGAAACAATTATTTTTGCCATCGCTAAATCCTAAATATCATGTTTTATCTGAATAGCATCTAAAGAGCAAGCCTCAACACAATCCCCGCATCCTAAA
>CAZZHL010000252.1:0-3775 GCA_964653945.1 uncultured Pirellulales bacterium | reverse complement strand
ATTTCGGATGCGATCGATACTAACATAGGAGTAGAGGCCGATAGTTCTGTTACATCGCTCTTGCCTTCAATATATCGCTGAGCTTTTTCCATAATTGCAGTGGTTTCAGCGGCAGCAATGGCTTGAATTGACTTTTTACGCCTTCTATTTGACAAAGTTGAAAGAAATAAAGTTGTTATTAAACTGCTTGCAGAACCAATAACTGCACCAATAATAACCGCAATGAGCTCAGAAGACATATTAATAGTCCTTTCCTATAATTACTTATGGCCGTGTTTTTCTTTCTTCTATGGTTTCATCACGCCAGACGACAGGAATTCCCTCTTTTTCAAACATATCTTCGATTAATTTCAATCTGTTTTTATCTTTCGGTCGTTTCGGAAAGATTATTCCGGGGCTTACATCTTTTCTTGCCTTTAATTGCGATTCTATGTAATCCCAGACTTGTTTAATTTGTCGTCTCGTGTTTTTTCTGACGGCAGAATCGGTCATTTTATCCCAATCGGAGTTTTTCACTTCAGCAATCGCGACTAATTTATCAACGTCATCGTTGACAAATATATCCATTCTGCCTTTGCGGCCAGACGGCTTAGTGATGGCCTTTTCTATCAGGATTTGACCTTCGGCTGTATTTAACCAGTCCACCTGTATTTTCTTATGAAAATCTTTCCCATGACTAAGTTGGGTTGGTTCGGTGGTCATTTAATTATTTGGTCGGGCATAAAAAATTAGTCTTTTTTCTTCCCCAATTGGCTCAGTTCAAACGCAGCACAATCCTTGGCCTCTTTGTGTATATAATATTTAAAGACTATCCTATACCAAATATCATCAATTTGAAAATCCCAATAATCTCCTACCTCGACAGATTCCTTTTCAATTACTTTAACATGTTTTTTTCTAATCTGTAAATTTTGGTTGGGGTCTTGTTCGTATGTTACTAACCTAAAACCTTTTGCACCTATTTCATCTTTAATCCCAAATGTTTTTACGGTTTGCAAACTGATAACTAACCCTAACTCTGGATAAGTTTCAGAGCCGTTGCTGTGTATATAAAACATCATTGGTTGTTTTTCTAATTTTGGTCGAACTGGATGACTCCTACGCCAATCCAAATATCCAATGTATCCAAAGAATCCTAAAAAATATATTATAAGCAGTATGACAAAAAAATGTTCTTTGCAGTATTTGACTATATTTATCATAAAATTTACCCTTACTGGATAAGACGTTGCATTTTCCTGATGTGGCAAAATAGAAGAGTCCGATTGTTGTTTTATTGAGAATAAAATAGCGAGCCATTTTGGTATGTGGTATTTCTTGCACAACAATATTAATATTACCTTTGCTATTCCTGTTAATACCAACACAATTATGGCTACAATCAGCCCTTTAGGCACTTCCCGCCATAGGTCAAAGGAAAGAAAGTAATTTTTAATTTGTGTAAACAAAATTCTACCTTTTTAATAAAAAACATTTAAAGATTTTTATCTATAAATCTCTTTTGAAAACATATTAAATTTTAACTCTCTCGCCCTACAATTAGTCGCTGGCCTTTAGCCGTTAGTACTAAATACTATTCACCATTCACTAATCACGAACTTTTCCGCTGCTGTGATTGTAATTATATCTCCTCCTTCAAAAAAATCAAGCCCTTTTCCCCCGCTAATCAAAATCTGTGTTTAACCCGTGAGATGGTGGCTTTACCTATCTCACGGGTTGAATCCGTGTCTAGTTGAATTTGCTTGTCCTCGCATGTCTTAGGCGGGGATCCGCCCAACTCAAAACTCAGCACCATGTCCTGAGCCCGGTCGAAGGATTAGAACTCAAAACTCTTTCCCCTTCGTGGTTAAATTTCTCCGCCTAATCCATGTTAATCTGTGGTTAATTATTTAGTGTCTTAGCGTCTTTGTGGCAAAAAATAATGCTATAAATAAGCTATCGCAACATTCCACAAAAGCATAAATACAAGCTGTATGCGGCTGCAGAGCCGTTTTTTTTGCATGATACAAAAATGTATTTAAACACAATGGCTGGATTAAACAAAAGTCGTTTTTGCGTAACTATCTTATAACAAAGGACTTAGCGTAACGCGGGCTTCCAGCCCGTGTTACCACGGCCAAGATGGCCGTGATACTATAGCCTATATTTAATATCACGCTTGTCTATTTAGTCAGGCCGGCCTAATTGCAGCGGTTCTTGCAGGTTTTGCCTTTTTTTGAAACAATTCAGTTTTTTTCTGGAATATTAAAATTTTGTGAAAAAATTGCTTGATATATAGAAGTCTTTGTTGTATAGTAACTTGCAGTATCTTAGATGTTCCATTCTGCGGGTTGTTTTTGCCCTTGATAGAGAACAATAAGTTTTCAAAACGGTTCGGAAGCCGGTTTTCATGGTGTGTATTCGTTGGCCATTAAGTTATAAAGAGGCGTGATGATGTGCTGTCGTAATATCCAAGGCAGCGGTTTTTGTTAAGGTAAGTGAAATTTAGTTTCTCAATCGCTTTTCCTGTCCTTTATCTGTAGTGTCGTAATGGACTTGACCATGCCTAACGGCAGGCATCTTTTCGGGACTACGAAGGACGAAAAGAGAGGTATTCTATGGCAACTGTTACAAAGAAAGAACTTATCGACCGGATTGCAGAGCGCACACAAGCAAAAAGAGTTTTGGTAAAACGCATAGTTCAGACATTTCTCGATGAGATAACGACGGAGTTGTGCGAGAACAATAACCGTCTGGAATTCCGGGATTTCGGCGTCTTTGAGACCAGAATGCGAGCGGCGAGAACTGCGCAAAACCCAAAAACTCTTGAGCGGGTCAAGGTCTCTGCAAAGCGGACGATTAAATTCAAGATGGGCCGATTGATGAAACAAAATCTATCCGTTCCTGCTGCAGAATCGGCTGATGTTAAATAATTGTTTTTAAGTAAGAAGCCGTAACCCACAGCTCAAGACCAGGCTTTGTTATGAACTTTAAGCCATACTAAATTGTGGGACGCGTGAAGAATAGTATGTTTTGGAAAAGTTGTTCAGAAGGGGCGTTTTATGTCGGACGGGAAAGTTAAGTGGTTCAACCCGAGAAAGGGTTATGGATTTATCGAAGGTCCCGAAGGCCGTGATATTTTCGTCCACTACTCAAGTATTTCAGGTGATGGATATAAGACTCTTGCTGAAGGTGATGACGTTAGTTTCGATGTTGTCGAGGGTGAAAAAGGGCTAAGAGCTGAAAATGTAATTGCTAAATCAGCCCCAAAAAGCCAAAAAGAGTCGTAAAGCTGTTTTTTTTATTGGGCTTGAGAGAAGCTCGTAAACAACTTTTGTGCATCTCAATTGCCTATTTAATGCCAAAGCAGCGGTAATAGCTCTTGCTGCATTGCGTTGTATGAATTGTTCAATACATCTTGCGGCAAGTGCTGGGTGGAGGGTTTATCATTCCATAGTTCTCTACATGGTACGATATCCTTAGCAGCAATTTAAGCATTTTTCACACAAAAACCAGTTCTGTCCCCCCGTTAAAAGGCCCCGACCCAACTTTCCTAATGGGGTTTACACTTTTTTCTTGCAACCTGCTGGAGTTTTTGTTATTTAAATAAGTGAGTAGTCAACCCCGTTAGAAAGCCCGTCTCGAGGGCTTCAAGATGGGCGAGCTTTCTTCCCAACGGGGTAAATAAATTTAGGAGCTTTTTTGCTGATTAATTTTTATGCTTGCTTGTGAAGTTAAATCCGGTCTCGACTGTAATGTTCTTGTACTGAACAAGCATTACATGGCTATCCGAATA
>CAZZHL010000251.1:0-3776 GCA_964653945.1 uncultured Pirellulales bacterium | reverse complement strand
TTGAATTGACAAGCGCTTTGTTAAGTATACAGAATGCGGCGGAGTTTGTCGAATCTCAGCGATTAAATCTTACCAGAGCAGAGGAGGGATTGCGACTTGCAGAAGTAGGTTATAGAGAAGGAATAAATACGCAGGTTGAGATGATAGATGCGCAGGCGGCCTTAACAACAGCAAGCGCGAACTATTACCAGTCTATATACTCACACATCGTTGCTGAGCTGGATTTGCAAAAAGCGATGGGAACTCTGACAACTTTTCAAGCGAATAGCTCCGATAGCAAAGTTGAGGATGACGAATCGAAAGCTACGAAAGAAGCAGCCCTCGGCTTCGCCGAGAGGCGAGCTTCGGCAGCTTTTATAAATGAAAGAGAGAACAGCCAAAATGAAAGTCAATAGAAGGATTATATATTGGGTAGCGGCGTTTGTATTGGTGTTTTTTACCTTTTGGTTTGGGTTTTTTCATAAGCCTACCAAAAGTCAGGAGCCGGAAAAGATAGTTCCGGTTGAGATTGAAGATGTAAATGCCGGCTCGATAGAACAAACGATGGAAGTGACCGGTTGGATAAGGGCAAATAAAGTTGTGGATGTTACATCAAAGGTGCCGGGAAGAATTGAATCTTTACAGGTGACTCAGGATAGCGGTGATATAGTTGCCGTTGAAGAGGGATTGGCTGTCAAAAAAGGCCAGCAGATTGCTGTTATTGACCATGATACTTATCTGGCGCAGGTGGAAGCGGCCAAGGCGGATTTACAGGCCAGAGAGGTTGAGTTGGCCGATGCCGAACGGGAAAAGAAACGTATTATTAGATTATTTGAAGGCGGCTCAGCTACGGAGCAAAGTAAGGACAAAGCTGTAACCGCTGCAGAATTGGCTGCGGCAAGGCTTAATTCAGCCAAGGCCAATCTTCAGCTTGCTCAAATCAATCTGCAGGAATCAACGATTATTTCTCCCATTGAGGCAATAGTTACGGCCAAACATATTGACGAGGGTAATCTCATTAGAGAGGGAGACAGGATTGTTACTGTAGCTGGGATGAAAACTGTAAAGGTAGTTGTTGCTGTTGCAGAACAATATGGCGGGCTAATTGCCGCTGGGACTCCTGCGAGAATCAAAGTTGATGCATTTGGAGATAGAATATTTGATGCTGAAGTGTATTCTGTCTATCCTGCTCTTGATGAGCAGACACACACTATTCAGGCCGAAATTCGTATGAAAAATGACGATTTGCTGCTGAAACCCGGTATGTTTGCCAGGGTTACTTTAATTACAGAGCATAAAGATAATGTGGTTGTTATTCCACGGGATGTTGTTCTTGGCGGCAGGATAGACGAACCTTATGTATATGTAGTGGAAGATGGGACCGCCCGTAAGCGTTTTGTCAAGCTCGGAATAAAACAGGCGGACAAATATGAAATAATCGATGGCTTAAAACAGGGCGAGAAGCTTGTAGTTAATGGAATGAATTACCTGGCAGATGGGACGAAGGTCGAGGTTGTGAAGTTAGAAGAAATCGGTGTAAGTTCACCCCGTTAGAAAGAAAGCTCTGTCTTTTGGGCGGAGTAAAAAAATACATAGCGAAGGTAAGGCTTAAAGCCACGCCCGAGCTTTCTAACGGGGTAAAGACTAAAGGGTAGAAAACAGCATGAAGCTTGCTCAATTATCTGTGAATAGACCTGTAACCACTGCGATGATATTTATAGCAATGGTAGTTCTGGGTCTGGTGTCATTGTCAAAGCTGGGGCTGGACCTGATGCCGGAGATGGAGATACCCGCCGTTTCAGTTATAACTGCCTATCAGGGGGCAGGACCCGAAGAAGTGGAAACGCTGATAACTGAGCCGATGGAGGATACTCTTAGCACCATCTCCGGAGTTGATGAGGTAATTTCAATCTCTAAAGAAGGAATATCATCGGTGACATTGAGGTTTGATTGGGGCGAAAAAATAGATGAAAGTACCAACGACGTGCGCGAGAAGATTGACCTGATTAGGGATATGCTGCCGGAGGAAGCCGACAATCCGGTTATTTTCAAGTTTGACCTTGCAATGATGCCGATTGCAATTATCGCAATTACCGCGGAGGACAGCTACCCTGATTTGGAGGATATAGTTGATGACGTGATAGTTGACCCTCTTAAGCGTGTCGAAGGTGTTGCTTCAGTAACACCTCGGGGGGGATTGGAGCGGCAGATTCGCATTGACATCGACCGTGACAAGCTGGCTGCTTTGAATTTGTCGGTTGAACAGATAAATGCAGCTCTTGCAGCTCAAAACATCAGTACCCCAGGCGGTAATATTAAGACCGGTTACAAGGATTATCTGTTGCGAACACCTGAGGAATTTTCCAGTCCTCAGGAGGTTGCGGAAGTTATTGTTGCTCAGCGGAACGGCATACCTATAAAGCTGAAAGACGTTGCCGATGTAAGGGATTTTTTCAAAGAGCGAACTTTTGAAGTGCGAATGAACGGCAGAAAGGCGATGGCTGTATTTGTCCAGAAACAAAGCGGAGAGAATACAGTGGCGGTTGCACGTGCGGTCAGGGAAAAACTTAACGAGATAAAAAAGAATTTGCCACCTGATGTTGAGCCGAAAATGGTAATGGATAATTCCGAGTTTATATTGGCTTCGGTGGGCAATTTACGTAACACGGTTTTCTGGGCCGCTTTTTTTGTCTTTATAGTGCTTCTTTTTTTCCTGCAAGACCTTCGAGCCAGTATTATTGTTGCCCTTGCAATTCCCACTTCGCTTATCTTTACATTCTTACCAATGTACTTACTGGATTATACGATTAATACTGATACCCTCGCCAGTTTGGCTATCGCAGTAGGGCTTGTAGTTGATAATGCCATTGTTGTTGTAGATAACATCAATCGTCATCGTGCCAAAGGCCAGAGGCCGAAAGAGGGCGCAATTTTTGGCGCAAATGAGGTTGGTGTTGCTGTTTTTGCCTCAACGCTGACCACGATTTTTATTTTTCTGCCTATTATCTTCGTCGGTGGAATCGCACGGGTGATATTTGGGCCATTTGCAGCTATTATTATTATGGTTTTGGCGGCGTCATTTATTACAGCCCTTATGCTTGTGCCGATGGTGTGCTCGAAAATTCTTATAGTACGTGATGCTAACTCCTCAGAATCTATATTGGACTTCTTTTATAAGTTTGGTGAGAAGGTTTTGAATAAAACAGAAGATTTCTACGTTAGGTTTTTGGATTGGTCACTAAGTAATCGAAAAACAGTTTTTATTTCCTGTATTATTTTGTTTGTCTTGAGCATCGGGATTGTTGGCCTTATCGGCACAGAATTTTTCCCCGAGCAGGACCAAAATCGCCTATCGGCAAATTATGAATTACCAATTGGCACACGCTATGAACGTACCGGTGCCGTAGCCCAGCAGTTACAAAGGATAGTAGAAAATAGTGTTCCTGAAAGGCGAGATAGTTTTATACGATGGGGTGTTTATGGTGGTGCAGGCGGAGGCCACTTTGCCACAGAGGAGGAAAGCTACAAGGGTATCCTGTTCATTAGCTTGAAACCTAAAAGGCAGCGAGATGTCACTCCTGCTGACCTTATAAAGCGGCTTCGCAAAATCACGGATAAGATACCGGGAGTAACTATTCGTTATAGTGCGGAGGACCCTCTTGAGGCGATGCTATTTGGCGCCGCTGGTAAACTGGCTGTTGAGCTTTACGGCCACGATATGGATTTAGCTCGGCAATATGCAGATTCTGTTAAAGCGGCAATAGAGGCGATTGATGGCGTCCAGGATGTTGAAATCA
>CAZZHL010000250.1:0-3833 GCA_964653945.1 uncultured Pirellulales bacterium | reverse complement strand
CCAATGTTGGAAATTTGCACTTAAGAGTATGATGAATGAACCAACCATCATCGCAGGTAAATTCGACGCATGGATTTAACCCCCAAACGAAATCACGAATTGCTTTGCTGCGATAGATTGATTTATTCGAAATAAAGGTCTTTATCCCTTTCTGTGTCCATAATAATTCTGGAAGTGAGGAATATACAAGGTGGTCGCCCAAACCTCCAAAAGGTATTTGAATGACCAACCGTTTTTCTTTTTTTGCCTTTTCCAGAATATGCCCATCAGGAATCAGGACGTGTGGTTTTGTCAGTCGAACTCTGACTTTGTAATATTTCCTTATTATTTTTGAATACCAGTTATGTTTTGGCCTCATTTTGTAATTTTCACTTAATATCGGCATCCTGTAACTCCCTCCATTGTTTCAAAACAATACAGTTCTTAGAATTTTTTAACCAGTCTGAAATATTGCTTATCTGAGTGTGTGTCTATCGGCTTATTTTGAGAAACAAAATCGATATCCAGCCGGTAGCCCTGTCTGTATCTTTCCGCCAACGCCTCAACAGCATACTCGTCAGGGCAACTAAACTGTGTCTTTCCCGATACATTTACTACGTTCACTTGGATTGCGCTGGCGCAGTGCTTTTGAAAATAAAGAAATGCGGGCAATTGCTCACTGTGGTTCTGGCACCACCTGCAGTTCCACGATTCCAACGTGTTGGGATTGTAAAAATATCCGAAAGACTTAAGAATAGAGTGTCCTGAAGCTACTTTTGCCAGGGACCCTACTAAAGCAGAACTTGGTGAAAACAGCTTCCTAACCAGCGGATTATTATTCATCGCACTATTGATAATCTTCTTTACTAATGCGGTCGTATAAACAGTGGCACAAAGCTCAAATGGATATCGAGCAATTGACGCTCGGCCTTGTGTCCAGTTTAGATTGTAAACTGTCTGCCCGGCAATGACTGTTTTACTAACGGAGTCACTTTTTTTGACGTTTTCCTCATTGAATCTAAGCGAGAAGCCAAAAATATCATCGGAAAATTCATTGAATGTTTCATCTATTACTTCGAAATCGATGGAGTCAAAATAAACAACGTCATCTACGCCGAACAAAATGTATTTTGTGCTCACCTGTCCGAGAGTCTGCAAAAAATCGCTGTGAAAGTCATTCTCTTTTATAACTATACAATCTGCATATTTTCGAAAAAGCTGCTGATATTCCTCATCAAACAGCTCGACCTTATAAATGATATAAGTTCGAATAAGTCCCAAGGGGAAATATCTATATAGACTCTGTAGATATGCATCAAGCTGCATAGGCCGGTTTTTGGTAAACACGATGTTACTTATCATTTTTTCCATACTAAACCAATTACCTGAAACTAATTAATATCCCAACAGGTTTTTATTCGCCCTTTCCGAAGTATTCTTCTACGGATTTTTCTTCGCTGTTTTCGATGTAACTTTGTGTTGAAATAATAATAAAAGCGCTCTATCAAATACTTCCGAGAAGTACCATCTTCTATTTTAATTCCATCCAACAGCTCATTCAACCAATTATCAAGGACTTTCTGTGAAAACCTCTGCGGGCAAAACTTTACAAAAGTGGCAGCTTGAAATATTAAAATCTCGGAGCTGTGTTTATTATAAAACTTCGCATTTTCAAAATCCAAAACAAAACTATCTCGTGCCAGGTTTTAAGAGCTAAGCATAATAGCATGCGGATTTATATCCAGATTATCACACTTTGCTTCGTAAAGCCTAATAAATAAAGGAATTGTATAGTCAAGTATCTCAGCACATTTTTCTTCGTTTCCATCCCTCAATTTTAACAACTCATCGGTCGAAATGTGATTAGCCAGGTCCTCAAGAATAATGATGCTCGCCCTTGTTAGCCAAAAGCTGCCATATATACGTCCATACCCAAAGACTTTTGGGACATTTAATCCTCTTTTGTTCGCAATAATTAAGTTAGGTACCTCACTAAAACCATAGCAGTAGTCACGCACCAGATGATACTTCAACCTTTGTTTGAAGGAATGTAATAAAGATACTTTTACAACAAAGGATTTCTTGCCAAATGACCGGGTTTTGACACGAAGAATTAAACGTTTATTGTCCTTTTTCAGGATTTCAATATCACCTAGTGTAACCGACCCGTTCCTATCATCTATGAAAGATAAAACAAGTTGAGCAGCAGGAATCAGGTTTTGGTTTTCGAGCCAGAAAACAGCTTCCTTAGAATGATTATACCTATATTTCAAAGTATCTTTAACTATTTCACGATGACTCAAAACACATACCTCTTCTAAGCGCAATTAAACATTTCATATTATCCATTATTATCAGTTGATTATTAGCTTATAGTAAACTTTTATATTCAAATGAAATTGCGACTCCTAATTATCCAATGAGTTATCTGCTAAGATATCCCGAACGACCTGCGAAGACATAATCTGCTTCACAAGTCGATTGCATTTTCTTACGGTTTTTTCCCGCAGAGCAAATTCCTGCGGGTTAAACACTTGTGTAGCATGAGCAAGATGGCAGACAAATCGGCCCATTACTGCCGGCGACAGTTCAATGGTCTTATAGCCGCGGTCAACCAGCTCAAAATAGAGCTTCTTACCCCCTGTGAGACCTTTATTCTGGTCCATACCAAACGACAGCTTCTCACGCTGCAAAACGTCCGTTCGGTACAAACAGCATATAGTACGGTTGTAGTAACGAAACTTACCGATGGTGTCCGGCTCTCTAAGGAGCTTACGCTTGAAGGTTCTAAAGTCGGTCGCTTTTTTTAACAGGATACGCCACTGCGGCGTCAGCTCAACTTTGTCGGAACCAACACAGGCGATATTTTCGTCATTGTAGAAATAGCCAATCAACTCGGCGAGCCAATTGTTCTTTTTGACAAAAGCATCTGAGTGCATTGAAACAAAAAATTCGGTATTGCAATTTTGAAGACCAATATCCAGTGCGGCGGCATGGGCATAACCACCAATGGACTGTTCAACGCTGGTGTGACACTCGATTAACCGAATCCATTTGAGCGATTTAAGGTATTCTAAAGATTCATCCCTGGAATCGTTATCAACAACGATTACCTCATAAGGGAATTTGGTGAACTTGCGAATACTACGCAGACACAGCCGGGTAAAATCCAGCGTTTTATAATTCGCCATACATATAGTTGCTTTGCCTCTAATTAGATTTGACATTGGGGAGGAATTCCACGTTTGGTTAGCGGTTCCCGTACATTGACTCATAATACTTTTGGTAGTCACCTGATACGACGTTATTCAGCCAGCTCTGGTTTTGAAGGTACCAGTCTATGGTCTTGTTAATACCTTCTTCGAACCTGACCGATGGCTGCCAATTAAGCTCGGCAATTATTTTATTTGCGTCTATAGCGTATCGCCTGTCATGTCCCGGCCTGTCAGTAACATGCTTAACCAGAGATTTTGGCTTGCCCAGACGATTTAGTATCAAATCAACAACCTCAAGATTAGCTTTTTCATTGCAACCACCAATATTATAAATCTTCCCCGCTGGTGCCTCTTGTAAAACCCGCCATATAGCTATGCAATGGTCATATACGTATAACCAATCCCGCACATATAAGCCGTCACCATAAACAGGTAATTCCTTATCATTCAGGGCGTTGTTGACCATCAGTGGGATTAGCTTTTCCGGAAACTGGTATGGACCATAGTTGTTTGAGCATCTGGTGATGTTATATTTTACGCCCCAGGTATGGCCGAATGCCTTTACCAGCAGGTCGGCGGCGGCCTTACTGGCTGAATAAGGCGAATTCGGGCTGAGCGGTGTATCTTCGGTAAATTTAC
>CAZZHL010000249.1:0-3841 GCA_964653945.1 uncultured Pirellulales bacterium | reverse complement strand
CACAATCGGAAATAACGTATATATAGGCCAGGTAAGAAATTATATCGCCAACTATGTTATCGAAGACGATGTGGTAATAGACAATATCGACCTGCTGGCAGTAGAAGAGGAAAGCTCATTTGGTAATGGCACGGAAGCCTGCGTCATTAACGAGGCCGGGGGTAGAGAAATACCAATTTACGACCAACTATCAGCTCATACCGCTTATATAATAGCGTTGTACCGGCATAGGCCGAAAGTAATTGAAAAGCTGCAAAAAATGATAGCCGACTACTCGGCCTCTGTTACCTCATCCACAGGCCTTGTAGCAAAATGCGCCAGAGTTATTAACTGCCGAATTATCAAGAACGTCAAAATAGGCCCTGCGAGTGTAATCGAAGGGGTAAACAGACTGGAGAACGGCTCAATCAATAGCTGCCCCGAAGACCCTGTTTATATCGGGCCAGGAGTTTTTGCAGAGGATTTCATTGTCTGCTCCGGTGCGAAGATAACCGACGGTGCAATAATATCCAAATGCTTCGTAGGCCAAGGCACCGTATTATCCAAGCAGTATTCTGCAGAAAATTCAGTATACTTTGCTAATTGCGGTGGTTTCCACGGCGAGGCCTGCGCTATATTTGCAGGGCCATATACTGTTACACACCATAAATCAACACTACTGATTGCAGGGCTGTTTTCCTTTCTAAACGCCGGCAGTGGAACCAATCAAAGCAATCATATGTATAAACTGGGGCCGACTCATCAGGGAATCGTCGAGCGCGGCTCAAAAACAGCCAGTGATTCATACATGCTCTGGCCGGCAAAGGTCGGGGCATTTACCGTTGTGATGGGCAGGCACTACAGGAATTCAGATACCTCGGATCTGCCTTTTTCATATCTTATCGAGCACGAAGATGAAAGTATACTCATCCCCGGAGTGAATTTACGCAGCGTAGGAACCGTGCGAGACGCCCTAAAATGGCCGAAAAGAGATAAACGCAAAGACCCCAAAAAACTGGATTACATAAACTTCAAACTCTTAAGCCCATATACGATTCAAAAAATGCTCAACGGCCGCGAGCTGCTCATCAATCTTAAATTAAACTCCGGCCCAACGAGCGATTATTTTATCTACCACAGCTGCAAAATTAAGAACTCCTCGCTGGATAAAGGCATTAAATTCTACCAGATTGGCTCTGATAAATTCTTAGGTAATTGCCTGATTAAGCAACTGGAGAATAAGCAGCTCAAGAATGTCGATGAACTTCGGGCAGCGTTAAAGCCGAAGGTCAACACAGGGTCGGGCAAATGGGTGGATTTGGCGGGCTTGTTCGCCCCGGAGCAGCTCGTGCAAAAATTACTCTGCGATATTGAAAACGGCTCTATCAGCACCCTGGAGCAGGTTGACAAAGCATTTGAGTCAATGCATGAGAATTATCCTGCTTACGAGTGGAGCTGGGTAGTTAGTATCCTGGAGCAGCAATTTGGCAAAGCCATCAACAAGATAACAGCAGACGACATCATTAAGCTGACAACGAAATGGAAAGAAGCCGTGGTAGAACTTGACAATGTTCTTTATGCCGATGCGAAAAAGGAATTTGCCGACATCGCCCAAATCGGATATGGCATCGACGGCGATGAACAGGCAAAACACCAGGATTTCGCAGCAGTCAGAGGGACATTTGAAGAAAACAGTTTCGTTTCTGAAATTGAAAAACACATAACTGAAAAAACTACCCTCGGTGATGAACTTATCAGCCGTATGAAGAAATTGCATTGAGAAACCTATTTAAGCAAGGAGTAACCGATGAGAGTAATAATTGAACCAACTTACGAAGTGGCCTCCAAATGGGCCGCTAATTATATAACCAGGAAAATAAAAGAATTCGGCCCGAGCAAGTCCAGGCGTTTTGTGCTCGGCCTGCCTACGGGCTCTTCACCTCTTGGGATGTACAAAGAGCTGATAAAACTTAGCAAAAAAGGAAAGGTAACATTCAAAAATGTTGTTACCTTCAATATGGACGAATACGTGAAAATCCCCAAGGACCACCCTGAAAGCTACCACTCATTCATGTGGAACAACTTTTTCGGCCATGTAGATATTCCCAAAGAAAATGTCAACATTCTCAACGGCAATGCGCCTGACCTCAACGCTGAATGCGCGAACTACGAACGGAAGATAAAAAAGGCGGGCGGCATTAATCTCTTCATCGGCGGCATAGGCCCTGACGGCCACATAGCATTCAACGAGCCGAGCTCATCATTATCATCGAGAACGCGTGTTATGACCTTAACGATAGACACCATCATAGCCAACTCAAGGTTTTTTGATAATGACGTCAACAAAGTACCTAAAACCGCTTTGACGGTAGGCGTGGGTACCGTTATGGACGCTGAGGAAGTTATGATAATCGTCAACGGCCATAATAAGGCACGTGCACTGCGGCATGCCATCGAAGAAAGCGTCAATCATATGTGGACGGTCAGCGTCCTGCAAATGCACCCGAATGGTATTATCGTCTGCGACGAAGCGGCTACGGCTGAACTGAAGGTCGGAACAGTAAAATACTTCAAGGACATAGAATCAGCTAATCTCAACCCGGCAAAGCTGTTGAAATAGTACACTCATGTAATATCTAATGTTTCTACTATTCTTCAACCGCAGTATTATCCTCGGGCTCAACAGGTTTTTCGGGCCTAGGCATCGGTTGAGGCATCCTCGGTTGAGGTTCTTTGCCCGGCGGATAAACAATATTAGCCTCGGCCTTGAGCGATTCAATAAATTGTCCAGCCAGTTCACGCTGCTTTCTTTGCATTAGCTGTTGCATTATCTCGTCTTTGACCTGCTCGAACATTTTAGTCACGGCGTCTTTATGTTCGGTAACTTTTATTATGTGATATCCAAATGTGGTTTCCACAACGTCGCTGATTTGACCCACTTCTAATGCAAATGCAGCAGTATCAAAAGCTGGTACCATTTGCCCCTTCCTGAAAAAGCCCAAATCACCACCATTTTTCGATGATGGACAGCCGGAATTGGCCTTGGCCAAATCGGCAAAATCGGCGCCGGTTTTGATTTGTTCAAGCAGTCCCTCGGCTTTCGCTTCGGCCTTTGCCTTGGCCTCGTTCGGGTCGGTGTTAGGGTCGGCGGTGTCAGGTTTTATAAGAATATGGCTCGCTTTGACCTGCTCAGGTTCTTCGTACCGTTTACGGTTTTCCTGATAATACTGATTTGCGTCTTCTATAGTAACGTTTATCTTGTCGGCAACCTGAGCTTCCAAAAGTTTCTGAAAGAGAAGTCCTTTTTGTATTTGCTGTTTTACCTGGTCAAAGCTCTCACCGAGGCCTTCTAATTTTTTCTTGAAGTCTTCCACAGACATTGGCGGTCTCTGCATAGATGCTATTTCCCTAATCCGGCTGTCCAATTCTTCCTCGGTGGTTACCATATTGGCTTGTCTTGCTTTTTCATCTATTAGTCGTTCAACAATCATTCTTTCCACGGCCTGCTGTCTAAAAACTTTCTTCATTTGCTCCGCATATTCCGGCGGGCGACCCTGAGTCTGTCTGGCCATTGCAGCGAGTTGCGGCTCGAGCATTCTATCTATCTCGCCCTCGGTAATCTTAACGCCATTAACGATAACGGCTGTGCTATCCGGTCTTGTTGCAGTAACATCGGCCTCGATTTTGATTTCTTCCGGCGCTGGTGCGGCTTGCTCGACATCGGCTTCGGGCGCCTTACGCCGGCAGGAGAAGCCACAGGTCGCACAGACTATTAAAAGACAAGTCAAAATTCTTAAGCTTACATGATTACTTTTCATAATTCGTCCTTTCGCGGATTAACATTATCAAGACATTTTAAGAT
>CAZZHL010000248.1:0-3879 GCA_964653945.1 uncultured Pirellulales bacterium | reverse complement strand
CACTACGTAGTGTGTCATCTCCGCGGGGAAAGTTTAGACTAATTTTTGGCTAATCCAAGGGCCTCCGGTCTTGAAGTGCGTAATCGGTAAATTCGATTGCGCAGGTGTGCCTTTTCATTTCTAAATTCTTGACATTTGCTTTCGATTTCGTTAGTGTACCCTATTAGAAGAATAATAAGGAACGTTTGCCTTGTTGGAACCGCTATTTCCAACGGGGTTCAGACAAAATTTTAATAATATTTTCGTTTGAAATCAGGAGATTGGTTTTGAGAGTTCTTTCTGGCATACAACCATCCGGCCGGCTTCACATAGGCAACTACTTCGGTGCAATGCGGCAGCACCTGCAGCTCCAGGCTGAGCACGATTGTTTTTATTTCGTTTGTGACTATCACGCCCTTACAAGCTCACCTGACCCCCAGCAGCTCAGACAATATACCATCAGCGCTACAATGGATTACCTCGCTTTGGGTCTGGATACTGAAAGGACGGTTTTCTGGCGTCAGTCCGATGTGCCGGAGGTTACCGAGCTTGCCTGGATACTGTCCTGCGTAACCCCGATGGGCCTGTTGCAGCGGTGCACAAGCTATAAGGACAAGGTTGCTCAGGGTCTGTCGCCTAATCATGGTCTGTTCGCATATCCGGTTCTTCAAGCCGCAGACATCCTTATTTTCAAAAGCAATCTCGTTCCCGTTGGTGCCGACCAAAAGCAGCACATCGAGGTTACCCGTGATATCGCCGGCTACTTTAACAATACCTATGGCGAAATCTTCACACTGCCCGAGGCATACATTCTTGAGTCTGTGGCAGTTGTTCCCGGTATCGACGGCCGAAAGATGAGCAAAAGTTACGACAATACTATCGAGATATTCGAGCCGGAGAAAAGCGTCCAAAAGAAAATTATGCGGATTGTTACCGATTCGACGCCGGTCGAAGACCCCAAAGAACCCAACAAATGCAATGTCTTTGCACTTTTGAAGCTGGTTGCCTCGCCGGATGAGCTGGCTGAGTGGGAAAATAAATATCGTAACGGCGGTACGGGCTATGGCGAAACCAAAAAACGTCTGGCTGAACTAATGATAGAATATTTCAAGCCGTTCCGACAAAAAAGAGCCGAGCTTGAAAATAACATCGACTATATCAAAGAAGTCCTTGCCAAAGGAGCCGAACGTGCTAAAGCTGTAGCGTCGAAAACTCTTGCCCAGGCCCGAAAGGCCGCTGGATTAGGAGCTTAACGGTGGCCGATAAGCTTGTCACAATCGCACAGTTTGCAAACTATATCGAAGCAGAGATGGCAAAACAGTTGCTTGCTGATTATGGTATTGAAGCAGTTGCAACCGGTGAGAATGCTTCAAATATGTACCCGATACCTGCTGTGGAAGGGCCGGAACTACAGGTTCTTCAGAGTCAGGCTGAAAAAGCAAGAGAGATTCTCCAATCTCAGAAAAAACAGGAACAGTAATTGGCTGGCTATCGAGTAAATCTTGACATATTCGCAGGGCCTCTGGATTTGCTTTTGTATCTGGTTCGCAAGGAGGAAGTCGATATCTACGATATTCCCATCGCCAGGATAACCGACCAGTACGTCCGCTATATTGAGATGCTGAAAAGTCTTGACATTGATTTGGCCGGAGACTTTTTGGTGATGGCCGCAACATTGATGCAGATAAAATCAGCGATGTTGCTTCCACAGAATGAATCGGAGCAGCTCCAGGCAGATGATTTAGCTGACCCGCGTGCAGAACTAATCCGCCAGCTTCTGGAATATAAAAAGTTCAAAGATGCCGCTAATCTGCTTGAAGCCGTTGCCGATGAGCACAAGGAGCGTTTCGCTCGCCCGGATACCATTATCGAACGATTGAAACCCGATACCGAGCCCGAGATTGACATCGAACAGGTAAGCATCTGGGACCTGCTTGAGGCCTTCGGTTCTATATGCAAAGCCACAGGAACCCTAACTGACATAAGTCATATCAAAGACGACACGCCCATCGATTTGTATCAGATAGAGGTTTTACGCCGACTCCAGACGGAAGGCTCGATGAGTCTCGAACGCATCTTCGGAACCGGAACGAACCGCGTGGTGATGGTTGGGTTATTTCTGGCACTATTAGAATTGATTCGGGAGGGATTAGTCTGGGCTAAACAGCCTGCCCCGAGCGAAGCCTGTGGTGAGCGCGGTCGAACCATCGAGGGGCCGAAATCCTCATCTACTATATATCTTAGGCCGCTGACCGAAGAACCCGCGGAAGAAGCGGTGCGAAAAGCCATACTTGCCTTGGCCGAATCTGAAAATCAAAAAACCGTTCAAACTGATGAACAAAAACAGCCCGCCGTCGCGAAGCCCGCTATGGCGGGCGTAGAACGGCCACCTATTCCAATATCTGAATTACCTCCGAAAGGTAAACCCGATGCTATAGCTGATACGCAGCAGATAACCGCCCAGGATTTGCCCATTTCGATTGCGGAAGTCCCACTAAAGAGCAAACCGACAATTTCAACGGATGAACAAGGGAAAATCGAACCTGCAAAAGACCATAAGTAGAAAAGCTGGCCTGTATTAAATTAAGGTTCAGTTTTTTTTTACAATTGTTTCAGTTGGGCCTCGGCCCGTTAGAGACCTTTCCCATTAGATATTTTCTCTCCAAGCGTAATAGTCTCTACCGGGCCAAGCAGTTTATAGCGAATTCCCCGCCAGCAGATGGTTCTGCCGAAGGCCGAAGAGACAATAAAGACTAATAGCAGTAGTGACCATAACCAGCATAGAAGAATGTCGGCGGTGCGAGCGGCTCTTATGGCTTGTGGCTCGTAATCCGCGACTCTTGACTCGTATTTGAGCAACCGGTGAGCCATCTTTTGACGGAGCATCGCCCGTATAACCTGGCCTTCGAAAAACACAATTGGAACAGCAGCGAAGAGTATCAGATTCGCATCTTTAATTATTGCTGCATAAATTGCCAAAGCTGCTGTCGCCCATAAACCCAACACCGAATACAAACTGCTGAAAAGCCCAAACCACCATGTTCGAGGCCTGCTGATGCGGGTGATTAGGAACTGCCTCCGGCCAAATTCAAAAAGCTCCGGCCAGGTGGTTGATTCGTATGAGGCCACAAGGCAGGCGGGGACAAAGGCCAGTTTCATACCGGCCTTTTTAACGGCATAGGTCAATGACAAATCATCGCTCAAGGTCTTTGGCCAGATTTTATCAAGACCCACTTTACGAAAGACATCGACCCGGATAGCCATAGACCCTCCCCAAGCCTGGTTGAAACGGGTATTGCCGAGCAGCTGAGCGACCTTGGCATTTACCGCCGATAGAGCCAAGCTGGCCAGATTGCTCTTTCCTGGTATAAACCAGCGATAGCCAGTTGCGGCTCCATATCTATATTGCCGCAGAGGCCAAACTAAATGGCTTAGCCAGTTGCTACGCACACAGACATCGGAATCAGCAAAGGCAAGAATTTCGACGTCGTCGCTGATTTTCCCGTAGCAGTAGAGCAAATTATGAATTTTTTGACTGCATCCCTGGTGCTCATCTATTTTTCCAGCGACCAGTATTTGTATGTCTTTGGCTTTCGAGGTTGGGCTTAGCTGGTCTTTCAATTTGCATAATTCGCTGTATGCCGGGTCTGATTCATCAGCAACAACAAACCACAGCTGATAATTTTCGTAATCTTGACTAAAAAATGATGCGATATTTTTTCCAAAAGCCGAATCGATACCCTTACATGGTACGATAAGTGCTACGTGCTGCTTTTGCCACGTACGCTTTTTTTTGTATTCTCTTAGTGCGTAGCGATAATTTCTATACGTCTGAAATAAAAAGAGCAATTGCGAGATAATTGCCACCCATGCTATATAATAATACAATTCCATTCGCGT
>CAZZHL010000247.1:0-3915 GCA_964653945.1 uncultured Pirellulales bacterium | reverse complement strand
ACTCCGGAAAGATATACACAGGCAAAGCAGTTATTGAAAGATTTTAACACTATTAAAAAATAAGGACCTTACTCATGGGGGAAAATATTGACCTTTTATTAATCAACCCAGGTGGTAACAAAAAAGCATATGGAAACCTTAGATTGTCTATCTCGGCAATCGAGCCTCCCGTGTGGGCAGGGTTAATAGCAGCATTTGTTCGTGAAAAGGGATTTTCAGTTAAGATAATTGACGCTGAGGCAGAAAACTATTCTGATGAATGTGTAGTTGATAAGATTGCCGAATACAGCCCCACCTTAACAGCTATTGGCGCTGTTGGCTCAAATCCCTCTGCTTCTTCTACCCCCAAAATGATACCCGCCGGCAGACTTCTAAGTACAATCAAAAGCAAATTGCCCCATATTAACACAGCACTTTATGGAATACATCCCTCAGCCCTCGCAGAAAAAACACTTAACGAAGAGAAGGTGGATTTTATATTCAGGGGAGAATGTTTTTATACTGTAGCTAAGCTCTTAGAAGAGCTGAATTCGAATAGCAAGATAAAAAATTATAATATAGACGGCCTTTGGTATAGGAAGAACGGCAAAGTGGTCTCAAATGGATGGGGGGTATTAGTTAAAGATGTTGATGAATTACCTTTTGTTGCGTGGGACATGCTACCCATGAATAAATACAGAGCCCATAACTGGCATTGTTTTAAAAATTTAGATGAAAGACAGCCTTATGCGGCCTTATATACAAGCTATGGGTGCCCCTTTAATTGTACGTTTTGTAATATAAAGGCAAATTATAATGGCAAACCAGGGATTCGTTTTCGCAGTCCCGAAAAAATCGTTGAGGAGATAGACCTGCTCGTAAAAAAATACAAAGTTAAAAATATCAAATTTGCAGATGAGATATTCGTTCTAAAAGAAAGCTGGATAATAGAAATCTGCGATTTGCTTATTCAAGGTGGCTATGATTTAAATATATGGGCATACACAAGAATAGACACCATAAATGAAAGACTGCTAAAAAAGATGAAGAAGGCAGGGATAAACTGGCTTGCCTTTGGTATCGAGTCTGCCAATAAAAAAGTCCGCGATGGAGTTGTCAAAGGCAAATTCGGCTGGGATGCAATAAAAGAAGCTATTGAGATGACGCATAAGGCAGGCATCCATATTGTTGCTAACTTTATATTTGGCCTTCCTGATGATGACGCACAGACCATGCAGGAGACCCTGGATATGGCAAAGGATTTGAATTGTGAATATACAAACTTCTATGTAGCCATGGCCTATCCCGGCTCTCAATTATATGAAGATATGGTGCGGCAGGGAGCTAATTTACCTAAGAATTGGCTCAGCTATTCACAATTTGGCGAGGAAACACTGCCTTTATCAACTAAACATCTATCAAGCTCGGAGGTTCTACGTTTTCGCGACAAAGCTTTTGAGCAATATCATAGTAATCCTGACTACATACGTATGATAGGTGAGAAATTCGGCACGGATGCAGTGAAACATATTAAAGATGTGTTAAAATATAAAATTAATAGAAAGTATGCTTGATGGTGAAGAATTTTTCTTTGATACTGCCAACAAGGAACCGTCTTGATTTAGTTCAGAGATTATTTTCCAGCATATTAGAAACCAGTGCTAATCTTGATTTACTGGAAATCATCTTATGCATAGACGAAGATGATCCAGAAAGTCATAAAATTTCCCATGCCCTGCTTGCCATCAAAAAAATTATAGCAACACAAAGAGGCATGGGCGGTATTATTAGGAATTGTTACAGTAAAAGCACGGCACGTTATATAATATTATTAAATGACGACGTAATATTTCGCACAAAAAACTGGGATATCAAAGTATTAGAAGCTTTTTCCCGTTTTCCCGATGATTTGGCGCTTGTATATTGCAATGACCTTTATTACGGCAGGAGGTTATCCTCATTTCCAATACTTTCACGCACCGCATGCGACCTAATGGATAATATATGCCCTGCAAAATACAAAAGCCACTGCATAGATTCACATATATTTGATATTTTCAAACGATTATCTCAGCTTGGACATGAAAGGCTTGTTTATTTACCCAACGTCATATTTGAACATATGCATTATGGTGTTACATTATCATCATATGAAGGAAAGTTTTTTAACACAAACCGAACAAATGACCAATTATCATATCTTTCTCTTTCAGAGCAACGCCAGCAAATTGCATTCAAGATGGCTCAACACATCGAGTCATCCGCCAGGAAAACACCTAAGTCATCACCGCCGCTTGTTTCCATTGTAATTCATCCCTCTAATAATCCGCCACAATCTATCACCAGATTATTAGAAAACATTATCTATGATAATAAGCATAAACAATTAGACCTCGAAATCGTTATTATTTCTGATGATTCGGCAAAAAACATCTCACCACTTCCGAAAAGATTAAGAGATAAAATAACAATAGTATCTTGTAACGATACAAATACTGCTAAAGCTCTTAACAAAGGCGCTGCAATCGCAAAAGGTGATTACCTCGTTTTTCTTGATGATAAATGTCTTCCCAGAGGAGGCTGGCTTGAGACGTTAGTGGAATCTGCGAAAGACCAGAATGTCGCTATTGTCGGCTCGAAATGGCTAAATCCACGCAATGGCAGGGTAGAACATATCGGTGTCAGCTTTTTCCAAAACAATGGAACCATAAAAGATACATGTCTCTACAGAGGACTCACTCCAGTTCATCCTGCTGTTGATAAGATAAGAGAATTCCAGGCTGTTAAAATACCCGGCACGCTTGTAAAAAGAGATATTTTTTTACAAGTAAACGGCTTTGATGAAAGTCTTATTGGATTAGAGCACATAGATTTATGCCTTAAAGTACGAAAGTCGGGCAAAAAGGTTATTTATTCACCCAACGCCAGCCTCTACCACTATGAGCATGAAACCACAGAAAAGGACAAAATCAATTCTGTCGGCCTAAAGAATTTACCACTGAAGCTAAGAAACCAGATAGAGTGTGATTTAGAAAAACAGCTTTCTGAGGACAGATTTTCACTCTGTTTGGAAGAAGCAACCTGCCACATCCAATCATCAACCATCATAAAGGAAAAAATAGTCAGCGGATATTAGGAGCATGACGATGAAAATAGAGACGAAGATGGAGATACCGTTTGGAACGATATCTATAACAGAAGAATCCAGGAATTTAATCAACAAAATTTTAGATTCCGGACGGGTTTCCAGCGGAAAATACGTTCGGAAATTTGAAGAACAATTTGCCAAATTGACAGGAGTTAAAGAGGCAGTCGCTTTAAGCAGTGGGACAGATGCTGATGCCTTAGCTCTGGCAGTTTTATATGATTTTGGGGCTAAGCGAGGCGATGAGATTATTGTTCCGGCATTATCGTTTGTCGCCACAGGAAATTCGGTTCTGCAAGCAGGATTTAAGCCGGTATTTGTAGATATAGAGCGAGAGACTCTAAACATCGACCCAAAACAGATAGAAAAAGCGATAACTGAAAAAACCCGGGCAATAATGCCTGTTCATCTCATGGGTAAGCCCGCAGAAATGGACGAGATAAATAAAATCGCTAAAAAATACAATTTATTTGTTATTGAAGACGCCGCTGAGGCACATGGCGGCGCTTATAAAGGAAGAAATGTCGGCACGACAGGTGATATGGCAGCTTATAGCTTATATCTGGCGCATATTATTACCACCATTGAAGGAGGTATTGTTACTACAAACCGAGAAGACTTTGCTGAAATACTAAGGTCGCTAAGGTCTCACGGCCGCGCATGTAAATGTAAAGTATGCGTTGTAAACACCAGTTCCGGCTATTGTCAAAAAAGATTCAAACATGGCAGAGATATTAGATTTATTTTTGAAAGAATCGGCTTCTCCTGCAAAATGAATGAGATAGAAGCAG
>CAZZHL010000246.1:0-3922 GCA_964653945.1 uncultured Pirellulales bacterium | reverse complement strand
CGCCTGAATCTCGAGTCCAGTCATGAGTATCACCAGTAACATTTACCCACTCGCCAAAACCGCTCTCAAAATCAGCAGAGGTAAGTACTCCGCCTGCTGCTGTAGTTGTTGTTGTGGCAGCGGTAGTTGTTGTTGTCGCTGCAGTTGTGGTTGTGCTTGTGGTGGCTGCTGTCGTGGTTGTTGTGGCTGCTGTTGTGGTAGTCGTAGCAGCGGTTGTCGTTGTGGTGGTTGCACCATAATTTAGTCCATAACCATAGGCAAACAGTGGGTTATAAGGAGAATCACCAACATTCAGCGGCTGCTGGCTTACACTACTTGGCCATGTCACTGAGAGAGTGCCAGTAAAGTCATAGTCTCCAAAGAGCACCTCAGCAACACCTTCTCCCTCTGTTCCCGGCCACCAGGCTGCGACAAAGGCATCCCAGTCTGAGATATAATCACTTATCATCAGTGGCCTTCCTGAAACCATAACTACAACCATGGGAACTCCCGAACTGACTACATTATTCAAACAGCTAATATCTGTTGAATCAAGGGCTAAGGTACTACTATCATTTCCCTCTGAATATGGGGTTTCACCAATCACAACTATCGCAACATCATGACCGGATGCACCACTTCCACTCTGATTAAAGGTCACAGTACCAGTTGCAGTATTCTGTATACCTTGAAGAATAGTTGTTCCTGGTGTGATATTTCCGCTTGCACCTTGCCAGCCCATTGTCCAGCCACCGCATTGGTTACCAATATTATTCGCATTCTTACCAGCAACAAACACACTTGAGCTCTTTGAAATTGGCAGTACGCTATTATTCTTCAAGAGAACTAAAGATTTTCTTACTGCCTCACGAGCCACATCTCTATGTGCTTGCGAACCGAAAGAACCATCATTTGTAAGGTTTCTATCTGCATATGGATATTCAAACAATCCGGCTTCAAACTTAACTGTGACGATCCTTCTTACAGCATCATCAACTCTACTCATGGAGACCTCACTGCTGTTGACTAGATCCCTCAGGTTATTGATGAAACTTTGCCAGTTGCCCGGAACCATAAACATATCCAAGCCAGCATTAACAGACTCCCTTACACAAACCCTGTAATCTCCACTAATATCATCTATTGCTTCCCAGTCAGAAATTACAAAGCCATCAAATCCAAGTTCATTTTTGAGAACATCTGTAACAAGATACTCATGCTCGCTCATTTCCACGCCATTCCATTTACTAAACGAGGTCATTATAGTCCCTACACCAGCCTGGATTGCCCTCTGATATGGTGGAAGATGAATAGCTCTCAGTGTTGCCTCGTTAACCTGACAGTCTCCCTGGTCAATCATGCCATTTACACCGGTTCCCCAGGTTGTTCCACCATCGCCGATATAGTGTTTCGCACAGGCAACTATGTGCTCGCCCTGCATGTTCGTACCTTGAAGCCCTTCAATAAGAGAAGCAACAAGTAGATTGTGTACTTCCGTGTCTTCTCCAAGGCTTTCAAATGTTCTACTCCATCTATCATCTCTAACAACAGCTACACATGGTGCAAATGTCCAGTCAAGTCCCGTTGCTGCTACTTCCTTAGCTGTTATCTGGCCTACGCTCCTCAAAAGAGTGGCATCCATCGTGCAACCTAACCCAATATTGTGCGGGAACACAGTTGCACCATACACCATCGCAGCACCATGCACTGCATCAAATCCAAATATAATTGGGACTGCCAAAGATGTATTCATAGCAGCCTGCTGATAGCTGTCATACATATCAGCCCATCCTGACGGACTATTGTTACCCGGAGAATCATTTCCACCAGTTAAGATAGAACCTAAGTAATAATTTGTAACATCACTGGTAGACGCGCTAACGTTAGCTTGAACCATCTGGCCAATCTTTTCATCAAGTGACATTCTCGGTAGCAAGTCATTTACCCTATCTGGAATTGGTGCAGAAGGGTCTTGGTATATCGCTGTTCCTGTAGTGGTAGTAGTTGTTGTGGCAGAAGTTGTAGTTGTCGTGCCGCTGGTGGTGGTTGTCGTTGCACCCGAAGAATATAGCTGGCTCTGGGGAATTATCTCTTGTACATCACCATCACACGAGGTGGACCAGTACAACTGGACAGAAGCGTCGCCACCGTTCTCGTAGTACTCGAGCTTGATGTCGGACTGCTGCCCGGTAACGAGATTGATGTTGCCCGTCACCTCCCTGGCCGCACCATCCGTCCATTCGTTGATGATCTGATTATTATTCACCCACAGCCTTGCACCATCGTCCATGACCACGTAGAACGTGTACGTCCCAGTGTACCTTGACTCTACCTGACCGGTCCACCTTACTGAGAATCCATCGGAGTTTACACTTCCACCAGGTGAACCACCACCCCAATTAAAGTCAATTGTAGAATCTGTTCTTGTAAGTACAAGATTGGAAAGGCTTGTGTCGTTAAAGTACTCGCCGGTCAGCCCGCTTCCGTTTCCTACAGGACTAGGGCCAGCGCATGTAGTTGTTGTTGTGCTTGTTGTGGTGTACTCGGGCGGCTGATGGCTTTTAATCATCGACGCAAGGCCGGCTATCAGCGATGCGTTGTAGTCGATGGCCACCTCCGTCTGCTGGTAGTTCTGGATAGAATCATTGTAATTGTCGCCGCTATCCGGCCCGCCGACTAACGCGCCAGTGAGCTGGTAGCAATTACCGTCCTGATTATCGGGACAGGCAGCTCTATGGTGCGGGTTCTGCGGCCAGTTGCTTCCGTAGCCGATAACATAGCTTGCGTTTCGCGGGTTGCTTCCCAGCGTGTAGCCGAACACGTCCTGTGCGAAGTTCGCATATCCCGACTTCTTCGACGCTGTGCCTACGTTCGACGTGTCGGCCCACAGATTAGCCATGAACGCCTGCATGGTCGCGTACCGCAGGCACCCCCACTGGTCTAACCAGGGCAAGCCTCCGGACGTATAGTTTACACCTCCACCAGGCAGCCACCAATCCAGTTGACGCTCGACCAGGGTAATGTACTCCGCGTTGCCGGTCAGCTGCGCAAGCTTGAGTAACGCCCCGAACTTTGCGTCATCCCAGCAGTGTGTCCAGTGGAAGTCATCCAAATAGTTAGTATTTCCTAAGTAGGTCACAGCCTTGTTTAAATAGGTATCATCATCTGTAGCAAGATACAGCCAAATCGAAGCCCAGCACATCTCATCATAGAAATGGCTGGAATTGTAATAGCCGCTGGCTGCCGTATATCCAGAATCGCTCAAGGCAGATTCAGCAGCGGAGAGAAGTGATTGGGCTCGACTTAAACTGCCACCATTGCCTGTAATATTGGCTAATGCAATGGCTGCTGCAGACCCGGCCATAACACAAGATGCTTGACTCGTACTGGCTGAAGGCCGGCTACAGGTATCATTCTCAGGCGGTCCCCAGTAGCCATGGTCACAACCACCATCGCCGACCTGGTAGGTAAAGGGACTCGTACCGCAATTCTCAATGTAGCTGATTCCTCTACTGATTGCCGTCCCGGCTGAAATACCATACTCATAGTCAGCCCAGCACATCGTCGCCAAGGTGAAGGCCAGGGGATGCCCGAACTTTACGTGGTCGCCGGCGTCATGGTATCCGCCAGTAGGATTGTCACCCGTATGACAGTTACCTCTCCATGAAACGGTTTGGCCGGTGCCGCAGTAATTGTATTGGAAGAAACTGATCGCCTTACTCTGCGCGTCCGTGTAATTGGCCCCCGCAGCCGTTTGGCCGAGAAGTAATACCATCGCCATGATTGCGATTAAATATGCTTTTTTCATTTTCTTCTCCTTTTTTGATTTACATTAAATTCATTTACCTGTTTATTACTTTTGTTTCTCCCCGTTACACCTCCTTTTCTACCCCCTAAATTTGCCTGCCCCCGATATATTCGGGTGCCTGTAAAACGACCGTGG
>CAZZHL010000245.1:0-3941 GCA_964653945.1 uncultured Pirellulales bacterium | reverse complement strand
GCAAATCCGACTCATTAGCAAGGACAGTAACATCCTCGGCACAGCCTACAACCGCTTTGACCTCAGGATGATTTTCATCGCCAATAACTACCACTTTATAACCATCCCTCTCCAGCTCCTCGGCTATGTGCTGAACTCTCTTGACCAGCACGCATGTGGCATCAACAATATTAAGCCCTTTTTCTTTCAGCTTCGCTATCTTTGCAGGGGCAGCACCGTGAGACGGAATCAAAACTGTTCCTGACAGAATCTCTTCCACGCTATCAACAATCTTCAGCCCGTCTTTTGCCAGCCGCTCAACTACATCTTCGTTATGAATAATTGACCCAAGACTATAAACCCCGTTAGGAATCGTTTCTTCTCCAGTTGGTTCTCTTCCTGTGGTATTTCTAACGGGGTAAACTTCTTTTTCTCCACAGGACACCTGACGGTGCTGTGCCAATGTCTTTTCAGCTGTACTGATAGCGTTTCTAACACCATGGCAAAACCCGCATTTTTTAGCAACCAAAACTTTCATATAGGTGAATTCTATAGGTTCGGCAAGCTCACTACAAGTAAAAAACTGCCTGCACAGTCTACCCCTAAATAATACTGTTGGGGGTCTACTAAAACTTTCCTATAAATCGAGAGCCGTCAGGCCACGGCGTGCCTGCCGAGCCAGGGTGACATTTATGAGGTTTGCAGATAGAGCCTTCCCAGCCCCCGCGTCTCCCGACTCGAGTCGGGGCGGCGGGGAACGGCTGGTACTACGATGCTGTGATATTTAATTTTTTCAGAAATGCAAACTCAGGGCTAAGGATTACTGGTTTACAGTTTCAAGCCACTTAGCAGCAATAGACGCCAGCTCTTCAATATTAAATTCGGAGTCCCTGTCAACATCCATCGCAACTAAATTAAATTCAGAGTCCCTGTCAACATCCATCGCAACTAAATTAAATTCAGAGTCTCTGTCAACATCCATCGCAACTAAATTAAATTCAGAGTCTCTATCAACATCCATCGCAACTAAATTAAATTCAGAGTCCCTGTCAACATCCGTCGCAACTAATGTTTCGGAAGTTGTATCACCCAGGTCTACATCATAATCATGCTTTGTTATCGCTTCTTCCTTGATGTAATCCATAATTGCAGCAAAATGAACGGCAGGTTGGATTCGTTCTTTTTTATCTTTGTTTTCGGGATAAATAATTCTTAAAATTTGCTTCTTTTCGAACTCTCTGGGTTCAATTTCGAATTTCAATGAAAATCCATATTTCCCCAGAAAGTCAGGATTTGGAGCCGGATATTGTAGAGCTTCCACCCCTTCACATGCGGCAACAGAGGGTATTATCGATGGCGTAATAAAACCATCATTGAGACCTATATCAAGATTTCTTTTTTTCATATTAAGAGAAAACAGCAGGTCGCCTGAAAACCACTTTCCCCTTACTGTTTTGGTCGCTCGTTTTGCTATTTTTTTGGGCTGAACACCCAGCTTTTCCAGCTCCTTCTTAAAAGCTAATGTCATCGCTTCATTATACTCATGTTCAGTATCTCGAAGGGCCACAGCCGCGATATGCGTGCCGAGGAGGTTTGAAAACGTATCTTCCCAGGTAAATGCAGAAGTAAACTCCGGATAAAGAAATCCCGTACATTTGTAACCGAACCATGTAATGATTTCGTGCCAGGTGGTTGCAGTGAAGACGAAATATTCCGCAAGACCGACAGAAATATCAAATGTAATATCCTCTTTCTCTTTTTCTGACAAGTCTTTCCAGTTTTCCGGATAAGTAATCTCAACGTGATACCGCGATGGCTCCATCAATTTGAATGAAAATTTGGTTTCGTTTTGTTTTATTTTTTCGAAGATATTGGCGGCCAAAAATGCCGTCCAATCGGCCGCTTTGCGCAGGTGAGCAGTGTCAATGTGGCCAGCTTTACAGGTATATAGCATCCCGTTTTTTTCTTTAAAGCTAAACTTATATGTGTGAGGCCCCAATTTATCGGGATTTAAAAAATTCGTACCCATTGTTGAGCTGGGATAGGAACCGTTCCGCGTGCGAGGGGTCTTTTCAGCAAGTTTCGAGTTTAAGAATCGTGCGTCAGAAGTACCTGTTGCCCATAGAATTATAAAAAGGCAGAATAACAATCTTGTTGCACACTTTTTTTGGGAAAAATGATAAGTCTTTATCATCTGTGTTACCATGTCCTCCAAAAATTATTTTATAACGTCATTTGCCCCCCAAAATAACTCTTGTTTTTTATTTGTACAAACAGCCGCTGACAGTAACTTACAATGCAGCTCTTTACCCCGTTACTTTGCCTGTTTAGCTGCTGCTATCTGAATATATCATATTATAGCTACTTTTTGTTGCATAATCAATGCTGATAGCACTTGTATTTTGCAAAAATAGCTTTGAAGGCTTCTATGTTTTAGATTATGAGACGTTGTTAAGTTATTTCTTCACAAAACAATTATTCCCTGCCCCCCCCGTGTCTTCTGTTCCGCTGCCCCGACTTGCGTCGGGAGACGCAGGGGCAGGCGAAGACAGAAACGGGGGCGGGCTGGAAGTGCTGTAAAATAGGTTCGACAAGCTCACTATATATGGTTTTTTTATAAGCTGGGATTATCCTTCAAAAGCGATGCTATCAGGCCGAAGTCTCACATTAAGGTATCTCCACAGGACGCCTATCGTAGGTTCGACCCCTCGACTATGCTCGGGACAGGCAAGCTCACTATCGGCGGAGCAATTGAAAATCAATACTTCGACTCCGCTCAGTACGGGTAGTCGAGTGCCTTTTTGCCCTGCTTTAGGCGGCAATCGTTTTGCATCCATCGCATCGTATCGGTCAAAAGCTTTGTCAGTTGTCCATCGCTCACATTTTTTATCTGCTCGGATGTTATCGCTTTGCCGTAGCAGACCGAAATCAAGCCGCGAGAAAACATCTTCTTATGCCTTGGCCAGCATTCAAAGGCGCCATCAATTGCTACCGGCACAATTGAGGCCTCTGTCCGTTTACATAAAAGACTGAAGCGGGATTTCAAAGGCGCAATTTTCCCGTCCTCCGTTCGTGTACCTTCCGGGAAAAGGCAAACTCCCCTACCTTCTTTAAGTTTGTTGATAACGTTTCTCATCGCGGCCAAATCCGCCTTGTCTCGTCTCAGGCGTATCGTCCCGATAGTAGAAATCAGAAAGCCCAGAAGCCAGTTGTCAAAAAGTGAATCGCGAGCGACATAAAACAGCCGCCTCTTCAAAGGCACGCCACAAAACAGCGGATCAAGATAGCTTTGGTGGTTGGCAACCAGTATAAAAGGGCCTTTCTTAGGGATATTATCCCTCCCATAGACGAGAAGCCGAAAAAACAGGATGCAAAAAACCCTGCATCCCCAGCAGCCTAACCAGTACCATGCGTTTATCAGTCTTTCTTTGAGCACTTCTGCCTCACTCGGCTCGAGAGTTTTTCTACAACTTCTTCTATACCCAAATCTGTTGTATCTACGACAATAGCATCGCTAGCCGGCTTCAACGGTCCGACATCTCTGCTCTGGTCGCTTTTGTCTCTTTCTTCTATCGCCTTTTGTACCTGCTCGATGTTTTCGCCGATACCTTTGGGCTGTAATTCTGCCTGTCTTCTTCTGGCCCTTTCTATTGTATCAGCGGTCAGGAAGAATTTTATATCAGCATCGGCAAATGCGACCGTACCCTGGTCTCTTCCTTCGGTAACTATTCTTTTCTGACCGGCTGCAAATTGCCTTTGCATCTGGACTAATTTTTCCCGCATCTTTGTTGATGAGGCGATATACCTGGAATTGGCGGTTACCTCTGGGCTGCGCAACTGCTCGGTAACGTCGACACCGTTAATGCAAACAGTCATCAAGTTTTTTTTGACCGAAAATTGAAATTCTTTTTCCTTTAGAACATCGAGCAGCTTCTTTTCATCATTCAGAGCCACGCCGGCCT
>CAZZHL010000244.1:0-3943 GCA_964653945.1 uncultured Pirellulales bacterium | reverse complement strand
TCCAACAATAATCTGTTGGTGTCGAGCAAATCTACCAGCTCTGTTATTATAGATTTCTTGTCTTTGCCTTCCAGCGGAACTTTAATGCAGGTTGGCTGTAATATTTTTGTCAGAATCATATAAATTATGTTTATACACTACATCATTTATAAATATTTATATAAACCGTTTATTATATGTAATTAGTAATATAATTACAATAACTTTACAAAAAAAATTTTGCCGTTTTCTATGCAATAATTAGCTTACATGCCCAATCCGAAATGGAGATAACTCACAAAACGACAATTTTCCCTTTACACTCCGACTTACAACAGTAATATTACTAATAACGAGAATAAGTTAAAGTTAAACCGAACAATTTATTATAAACTAAAAAATACGATACATATTACAAAATTATGAGATAAGCTATGGAAAAGATAAAGCTTTACGATACGACCCTCCGCGATGGTATGCAGGCTGAAGGCGTCAGTTTTTCGCTGGAAGATAAGCTCTTAATTGCCAAATGCTTAGACGAGCTTGGCATCGACTACATTGAGGGTGGCTATGCCGGCTCCAACCCCAAGGAGACACAGTTCTTTGCTGAAGTAGCAAAACTCAGCTTGAAGAATTCAAAAATCGTAGCATTTGGTAGCACCCGAAGGGCTAATAATAGTGTTTTTGAAGATGCCTCGCTCAAAGCGATACTCGCCTGCAAGACGCAGGTTGCCACTCTGGTCGGTAAAACCTGGGATATGCACGTAACCGATGTGTTGGGTTGCTCACTTGATGAGAACCTGACCATATGTGCCGAGTCGGTCGAGTTTCTAAAAAAGCAAGGCCTTGAGATTATTTTCGATGCTGAACATTTTTACGATGGCTACAAGAACAATCCGGAATATGCGATGAAAGTCCTAGCCTCTGCTGTTGAAGCCGGTGCCAATGTACTGGTGCTTTGCGACACTAATGGCGGTTCTTTGCCGGAGGAAGTACACAAAATTACAGGTATCGTTTATGAAAAGTTCGGTTCAATGATAATCGGTATTCACACACACAATGACACAGACTGTGCTACAGCTAATACGCTCGCAGCAGTTCGTGCTGGTGCCCGTCACGTTCAGGGTACAATGAACGGACTCGGTGAAAGATGTGGCAACGCAAATTTCTGCACCGTTATTCCAAACCTTGCGTTTAAGATGGGATTCGAAGTTCTTGGTCCGGAGAAATCCAGGACACTAACAGAGGTATCGCGGTTCATCTTCGAGATTGCCAATCTCGCACCCGTGACGAATATGCCCTATGTCGGCGAAAGTGCCTTTGCCCACAAGGCAGGCTTGCATGTTGATGCCCTGCGAAAGAGCAAACACACCTATGAGCACATCGCTCCGGAACTTGTCGGAAACGAACGCAGATTCCTGATATCTGAACTAAGCGGCAAATCCAATGTTTTGGCAGAATTAGAAAAAGCAAAGATAGCTCAGGATAAAAAATTAGCTAAAAAGATACTTGAGCGAGTTCAGGAGCTTGAGAGTGAAGGCTTTCAGTTCGAAGCTGCCAACGCAAGTTTTGACTTGCTGGTAAAAAGAATTATGGGTACGTTCAGGCCTTCTTTTGAGCTCGTTAAGTACTATGTGACTACAGAGAAACGAGCAACAGGGGACCTGGTTACCGAGGCCACAATAAAACTAAAGGTCGGAGACAAGGTTAAGCATGTTGTTGGTGAGGGTGATGGCCCGGTCAACGCACTTGATGGAGCCCTGCGAAAGGCGCTTGAGGATTCTTATCCATTTATTAAGGAAATTCATCTTATTGATTATAAGGTACGTGTTGTTAATGCTCGGGCTGGAACCGCTGCGCGGGTAAGAGTAATAATTGAGTCAAGGGACAAAACTGATATCTGGGGAACAGTCGGCTGCTCAGAGAACATCATTGAAGCCTCTTGGCAGGCTCTGGTCGATTCTGTAGAATATAAATTGCAAAAAGATATTAAATAACCGCTTTTTACTAACAGTTATTATTTATCAGCGTCTGTAATTCTTGTGGTATTTCTTGCTGTTTCTTTTTTCTGCGGTTTATTGTTCTTCGCTCGAAACGTGGGATTGGACTGTCTGATGAAGCCAACTGTACTGCATCAAGGGCTGTTTCAGCAAACAAATCAGCTCCGATTTCCTCCCAAAGTCCTTCCGCACGGTTAAATAAACCGCCTGAAACCATTATTCGCATGTTAGGCCAAGCATTTATTGCTCTTATTGTATCTACAAGCTGTCGTATATCAGGTGCTTGTCTTGGTGAGATACCATACATTAGTAAAATATCAGGGCCGTATTCGTTTATAAATGCGAGTATATCATCATTAGTTAGACCGCCACCCAAAAACCTTACTTCCCAACCACTACTTTCAAACAAATCTACCATAATTTGTGCACCAAGCTCCTGCAATTCATAAGGTGCGCAGCATATTGCAATTTTTTTGCCTTTGCTCGGTTTACATGGCAGCTTATTTTGAAGCTGGTCGACAATTGTGTGATTGATTCGGGTAGCTAAATGTTCCTGGACAGGGGTAATCTTGTCAGCACGCAGCAATTTTTCAATTTCCACCATGATTGGCCATATTATATTGACATACACAGAATTGGCAGGTACTCCACTCTGTAAGGTCTCTTCTATGACGACTCGGCAGGATTTTCTATCACCCCTCAACAGTGGTTCTAAGTAGCGCTCTAAAATACCTTCTTTTAACATAATTTGGTCTCCATTTACATAGCTTATATTACCCATATTTACGTTTAAGCATAATAATTATCCTTATGTGTTAAAATAGATAATCTTTTCTAAAAGTTATGTTTGTATCGGTTAGTGATGAGAAAAATCTTTAGTTAAAATAGGTAATATGTTATATGGAATAAAAAATACTCTAAGTTATCAGTTTTTAATGTAAGCTCTTTGTTAGCATATACTTAGGTATACGCCGCAATTTTACCGAATGAAAATGTGCATTTTTTGTCAAAAAACAGAGATTTTTTAATAGTTATGCGTGGGAATTAACATGTTTATATGAAAATTCTCGTTACCTTTTTAGACATTTTAGGAGAAGATGGAACATTGAAAGAATCGAAACGGTGCTGGGACTGGGAAAAAGTGGTTACCGCAATGACATAAATGAAATATCGCTATTGGCAGTACAAGCAAGGAATGGACTTAGGCAATAACAGATTTTGAAAAATGAATGATTAAGATTATAGAAAATGGAATTGTATTTCAATGTATGATCATAAGATACAAAATTATCGATTTTATGTTCCGTTGTGGAGATGGTGTTCTTGACAATAAAAACGGTGATTGGTAAAAAACAATATAAAACTGGTCGATGTAATAAGATTACCCCATAGAATTTGTTTTATGAAATTCATGGAGTCCGATATTATGATTGATATAGTAGGAATAAAAACTGTAACAGGGGTCAGAAACACAGGTCGGTTTGCACGATTTATAGGGCAAACGATAGCCGCATCTACATGGTGTTGTGTAAGAGGCAGGACATATCCTTTAATCTGGACACAGATGCTAATCATTGGTGTTCGAAGCGTGCCGGTTATAATGATAACCGGAGCATTTGTGGGGATGATATTGGCAATTCAGGCATATGACCAGCTTAAAGCCATGGGGTTGGAAGAAAGATTAGGTGTTTTGATTAACATATCTGTAGTGAAAGAATTAGGGCCCGTGTTAGCAGCACTTATGCTGGCCGGACGTGTTGGAGGGGCTTTGACAGCCGAGTTGGGGACTATGAATGTTACCGAACAGATTGATGCAGTGAGAAGTATGGGAACGAACCCAATAAGGTACTTAGTTGCGCCTCGTGTTCTGGCGTGCTTATTGCTTACCCCGTTTCTTATTATCTATGCAGATTTGATGGGTATTGTTGGCGGATATATTGTAAGCGTTCTTTTGAAAGGGATTA
>CAZZHL010000243.1:0-3965 GCA_964653945.1 uncultured Pirellulales bacterium | reverse complement strand
CATATGGGTCGCAGGCCGCATGTAAGAGGCGTAGCGATGAATCCAGTCGCTCACCCAATGGGTGGCGGAGAAGGCCACCGGCACGGCGGCCGGCATCCCTGTTCGCCCACCGGCATACTGGCAAAAGGTGGAAAAACAAGAAATCCCAAAAATCCAAATAATAAAAGGATTATTCGAAGAAGAAAAAGCAAAAGACAAAAACAGTTAGCCCTGTAATTTAGATGCGTGTCGCGATAAAAATGCACGCAATACGAGATGAAGAATGGGAAGATCTCTTAAAAAAGGACCATATATTGGTGAGAAGCTATTTGTGAAAGTTAACAAGCAAATTGCTTCCGGCTCGAAGGAACCAATAAAGACCTGGGCAAGAAGAAGTACAATTGTCCCGGAATTCGTCGGATTCACATTTTTGGTTCACAATGGTAAGATATTTAACAAGGTTTTTATTACCGAGGATATGGTGGGACATAAGCTGGGCGAGTTTTCACTAACAAGAACCTTTAAAGGTCATTCGAGCAAGAAAATAAAAGTATAATAATTGTAGAGAGTATCTGTAAGATTCGGAATACGAGCTACGAGATATGTTAAGCGCTAATAAGTTAAAAGAGCTTTGCCAGCAGCGTCAAATGGGCCCAGCGGCATTGGCCAGCCATCTTGTCAGAGGAGGTCTTGATAAGAGGCGAGCATCCGTAGCCGCTAAAAATTGGCTAAAAGGTCTCTTTGAACCCAAGCCGCGAAAGGAAGATATCCGTAACCTTTCCGCTGCTTTCTCAGTTCAAGAGAATGATTTGGTTGACTGGCGCAGCTCATATCGCTTTGCACCTATCTCGGCTCGCAAAGCCAGATTAGTTACCGAATTGATAGCTGGCCGAAGTGTTCAGGATGCGATGGATGTCTTAAAGTTCACAAAAAAACGCGCCGCAACGATGATTGACAAGGTTTTAAGGGCCGCCGTTGCAGACGCTGATGAGCAACAGGCTGACGTTGATAGTCTCTATGTGAGTTGTGCTCGTGTTGATGATGCAGGAAATCGCGCGGGCACGAAAAGATGGATGCCAAAAGACAGGGGCAGAGCGCATCCTATCAATAAAAAGGCCTGTCATATATATATAACAGTAACACAAGCGTAAAAAGAAATAAAAGTGAGTTAAAACGAAGTACGGGATTATGGGTCAAAAAACATCGCCAATAGGTTTTAGGACAGGAATAACGCTTGGCTGGCAGAGCACCTGGTTCGCTCCAAAGGCCAAGTACGGCGATTTTCTTGTCGAGGACCAGAAGATTCGTAAGTATGTTGACAAAAGATTCAACCGCCGTATGCCCAAAGGGGCAGTGGCAAAGATTGAGATAGTCAGGACTCGCAACGAAATAAAGGTCACACTTCACAGTGCTCGGCCTGGTGTGGTCATCGGTCCCAGAGGAGGCGAAGTTGACAGGTTGCGTGAAGAGCTTGAAGAATTGACAGGCCAAAAGTTGGCCGTCAATGTCATTGAGATAAAAGAGCCTGACCTCAACGCCACTCTGGTGGCTGAAGCAATTGCCGAGCAATTGAGCAAGCGTGCTTCATTTAGACGTACTATGAAGCAGTTTTGCGAATCGGCAATGAATTCCGGTGCAAAAGGAGTCAAGATAATCTGTTCCGGACGGCTGGCAGGCTCGGAAATGGCACGCAGGGAAACGCAGAAACTTGGTAGTATTCCGCTGCATACACTTGATGCCAATGTAGATTACGCCACAGCAACATCAAGAACGACTTATGGGGCAATTGGTATTAAAGTTTGGATTTATAAAGGCAAATTCGGTGAAGTAACTGAGCAAGCTCCACGTCATCGACGCCGCCCGCCAACAAGACGTATTAGGTCGGAGCGCAAAGCAGGTGCCGTGACTAATGCTGTGCCAGCACAAGACCGCCAAAGCACCAGCACCGCCAACGTGACTGCCCCGCCGACAAAAGCTGACACTAAGAAGCAAACAACTACGGAGCAAAACAGCTCCAATACAGAAAACGGGGTAAAAAAAGAAAACTAAAGTACTGAACGTTATACGCTTTTTCCAAGGGTCTAAAAAATGGCAACGATGCCAAAAAGAGTTAAATACCGTAAGAGCCAACGCGGCAGAATGAAAGGCAACGCCGGCAGAGGCAATTTTGTGGCGTTTGGCGATTATGGCCTGCAGGCCCTGGAAAGCAGCTGGATTAGCGCCAAGAACATTGAAGCCGGTCGAGTAGCAGCAACCCATTTTCTGCATCGTGAAGGCAAAGTCTATATCAGGATTTTTCCGCATAAGCCGGTAAGCAAAAAGCCACTGGAAACACGGATGGGAAAAGGCAAAGCTGAGCCGGAATTCTGGGTTGCCATAGTCAAGACAGGCCAGGTTTGCTTTGAGATAGGTGGAGTGAGCGAAGATGTAGCAAAGCAGGCACTGGTCCGAGTTGCCCATAAAATGCCAATCAAGTGCAGGTTGGTCAGGCGAAGACATTTAATGTAAAATGTAAAAGGAACGTTTGAGAATGAAAGCGCAGCAATACCGTGAGATGAGCCCGGACGAATTAGAAAGCAAGCTGCAGGAACTCGAGCGGCATTTGTTCGACCTGCGCTCACAGGCGGTTACAGAAAACCTGGAAAATTCCAAAGCTGTAGCTAATGTCAAGCGCGACATTGCCCGGCTCAAAACTGTAATTCATCAAGGACGGTTACGTACTGTCTTAGACAATTGATGATTGGAAACCGAATATGCAGGACCAAAAACCAAAAACTCAAACTTGTGTGGTAATAAGCAAAAGCGGCAACAAAAGTATCAAAGCTGCTATTGACTTCAAGGTCAAAGACCCAAAATACGGCAAATATGTAAAGCGAAGGACAAAGCTGTCTGTTCATGATGAACACAACCAGGCCGGTGTCGGTGACCTCGTTGAAATTTCACAGTGTCGTCCTTATAGCAAAACCAAAAGCTGGCGCCTTATCAAGGTAGTAGAAAAGGCCAGTCAAATTGAAAGTTTAGATACCAAATAATGATTCAGCAGGAAACAATGTTGGATGTGGCCGATAATTCAGGGGTAAAATCGGCTTTGTGCATCAAGGTGCTTGGCAAAGGCGGGTCCAGAGGCAAGCTCAGACGACCTGTAGCAACTGTAGGTGACACTATTTGTGTGGCCATAAAGAAGACACTGCCTACCTGCCAGTTGGATGACAAGAAGGTGCATAAATGTGTTATTATTCGCACCAAAAGCCCTGTAAAGCGACCAGACGGCAGCTATGTAAGGTTCGACAGCAATGCCGCAGTGATGGTCGATAATGATGGCAATCCGATAGGGACGAGAATTTTTGGCGCTGTCGCCCGCGAGCTTCGAGAGAAAAACTTTATGAAAATTATCTCATTAGCAAGCGAAGTAGTATAGAAAACACAAAACTAAAAATTTTTATATTTTAATATTTAGTTCGAAAATGGCTTTACACATTAAAAAAGGTGATATGGTTCAGATAATAGCAGGTGACCATAAGGGCGCTACTGGTAGAGTTCTGCGTGTCATCCCTGAAAAGAATAAAGTAGTAATTCAGGGACACAATATAGCAAAGAAACATGTTCGACCTTCACGCAAAAATCCCCAGGGCGGCCGAATCCATGTTGAACAGCCAGTACATATAAGTAATGTCCTTCCGGTAAATCCGAAAAGCTCCAGAGGCAGCAGGGTCCACTATCAAGTAGATAACAGCGGCAGCAAAAAACGAGTTGCTACTGACGGTACAGAAATTGGCTCTGTCAGAAAGGCTAAAACTGAACGGTGAAACAGTGAACCATTCATAGGTGTTTGATGGCACGGTTGAAAGATTTATATAAGTCCAAGGTAGTCCCAAAGCTGATTGAGGAATTCGGCTACAAGAATTCTATGGCTGTGCCACAGGTCAAAAAGATTATTGTCTCTATGGGCGTAGGCAAAGCAACGCAGGACAAAAAATTTCTGGAAT
>CAZZHL010000242.1:0-3978 GCA_964653945.1 uncultured Pirellulales bacterium | reverse complement strand
AAGCAGGTGAATATGCAGAAGCAATCGAATACTACTACCGCAGTGAAATAACAGCTAAGCTTTCTGCATTAGAACCGCAGATTAATACTCATCTCAAGGACTGTTTTGAAAAACTCGGCAAATTTTCAGCTTTGCGATACGAACTAATGGATAGAACGAGCTTTAGAGAGTCAGAGAAGGCAGGCAGTGAAATAGTTGCCGAGATTGGTGCGGAAAAAATTACCGAAGCTGACCTTGATACTCTTATCGAGAGGGCCATCGACAATCAGCTCGCTCCAATGATGGCATTCATGACGACAGAGCAGCTAAACGAGCAAAAAAAGAAGATTCTCGAAGATTATAAAAGCCCCCCAGCCAAACAGCAATTCCTGCAATCCTGGCTTGTACAGGAAATATTATATCGCCAGGCCCTGGAAGAAAAATTACCAGAAAAACCGCAGGTTAAAAGTATGATTGAAGACTTATCTCGCGGCGCTTTAAGCCAGCAGCTAATGAATAATGAGCTTGCGGACAAAATCAACATCACAGAGACCGACCTTCAAACATATTACGAGGCAAACAAGGATAAATTCGTGGAACCGGCAAACAAAGAAGACCCCAACTCCGTTGAGCGGCAGAAAAGTTTCGATGAGGCCAGACGGGATGTCATAACAGCCCTGCTAAGCCAGAAACGTCAGGATGTCCAAACGGACTTAATAAAACAAATGATGGATAAATATAATGTCGTTATTCATACATCGATACTGAGAGGCTCAGAAGAGGCCGAATCTGAAGAACCAGCAAAAGAATAAGCTTTGAGAAACATATGTTGAAGATACGTGCTAAAAATCTCTTTCTTTTACAGATACTATGCTGTTTGGGATTGCTGTTGATATTGGCCGGCTGTGAGAAAAGTGCGGATGGCAAGAAAGAAACAACCTTTGAAATCGACAAAGATTACCAGCGAGGTCCTTTGGCGGTCCACGTACGTGTAGATAAAGCCAGGGTGACTATTGCTGATACCTTCACGCTGGAGCTTGAGGCCGCAATTGGGCAGGGTTACGAGGTCCAAATGCCCAAGGTTGACAAAGTGTTTGAGAACTTCGGTATTGTTGACTGGGAAAATTTAGGTGATAAGCTCGATGAGAATAATAACGTTGTCAGCAAATACCAATATAAACTTGAACCCTTTTTGTCAGGCACATTCCAGTTACCTGCCTTTACATTCGAGTTCTATTCCCTCGACTTCGCTCGGGACAGGGATGTAAACAGCACCGACCCGGCTACGGCACGCTCCGCCGTGACGAGTGACAAAAAGCATGAAATTACAACTGAGCCGATTGATATAGAGGTAACATCCCTTCTGGGTGAGCAGCGAGCAGAATTAAAAATAGCCGATATCGAAGGCGTTGTCGAGATACCGGTAAAACCTTCTTACTGGTGGGTTTGGGTATTATCCGTGACTGCTATTATTGCAGGAGCATTTTTCTGGCTTAATCGACGACGCCATAAAGCTGAGGAGCTGGTAAGGATTTTTAAGCCCGCCCATGAAATCGCATATGAGCGGTTGCGGGTTTTGGTCAAACAGGATTTGATAAAGGCGGGCAAAATCAAGGAATTTTACGAACGTCTCAGTGACATCCTCAGACATTATATCGAACACCGGTTTAATATGAGAGCGCCCGAAAGAACCACGGAGGAATTCCTGGCTGAACTTCCATCATCTAATGCGCTTTCTCAATCCGACCAGGAACGACTGGGAGAATTTCTACGACATTGCGACCTCGTAAAATTTGCAAAGTATAATCCGACAGCCGAGCAGGTACAAAGGACCTTTGACTTGGTTAAAGATTTTATAGAAACAACTAAATCCGATGAGAAAAAAATCGACGTAACAGAAGTTGAAGTAGTGAGTGTGTAAATGGAATTATATTCGCCGTGGCTATTGCTATTACTTTTATTGCTGCCTGCACTGGCATATCTGTCCTGGCGCAGGCGAGGCCATGCAGCAGTAAAATTTCCCAGTCTCAGGGACATCCGGCAGTGTCCGGTTTCTCTGCGGCAAAGGCTAAGGCCGTTGCTAAATGTAGCAAGATTCGTCTGCATAGCACTTTTGATAATGGCCCTTGCCCGACCAAGGAAAGGAACTGTGCTATCGGAAATCTCAACCGAAGGCGTGGCTATGGAAGTTGTGGCGGACCGTTCAGGCAGTATGCAAGCCGAGATGGATTATTTCGGCGATAAACTAAACCGTTTTGAAGTTGTTAAAAAAGTTTTTGCGGATTTTATTGCAGGCAATAAGAAGAATTTGGCCGGCAGAAGTGGTGACCTTATCGGTTTGATTACCTTTGCTCGATTTGCCGATACGACCTGTCCTTTGGTGCTCAGTCACAACGTCCTGCTTGAGTTTCTGAAAAAAACTGAGATTGTCAGGATTCGCAGTGAAGATGGCACTGCCATTGGCGATGCAATTGCTTTGGCAGCAGCTCGGTTAAAAAAAGCTGAAGAAGAGCTCCAGCGAAGAAAAGCTCAGCTTGTCCAGTCTGGTGACCCCCGCAGCTTCTTGCGAAGCAAGAGCGGGGGAGATGAAAAGGAAAGCGGCTTTAAGATTAAGAGTAAGGTGATAATACTGCTTACTGACGGTATTAATAATACCGGCCAATACGACCCCCTGCAGGCCGCAGAACTGGCCAAAGAATGGGGGATAAAAATCTATTCGATTGGTATCGGCTCTGCGCAGGCCTACACAACCATTCAAACACCCCTGGGAACATATAAGATGCCGACCGGACAGAATCTTGATGAAAGATTACTAAAAGCAGTTGCGGAAAGAACTGGTGGATTTTATGGCCGAGCTGATGATGCTGAAACACTTCAGAAGATTGTCAAGAAAATCGACGAGTTAGAAATAACCAGGGTCAAATCCATCCAGTATACTCAATATGCCGAACTTTTCGGTCCATGGACATTAGCAGCACTATTGATACTGGTTTTGGAAATCTTAGCCAGGTGTACGATATTACGAAAGGTCCCGTAGGTTAATTATGAATTTAGGCAACGACAAAGCACTGTGGTTATTATTTACGGTACCTGCGCTTTTGATACCAGCTTATATCTGGTGTTTCTGGCGTAAGGCCAAAGCACTGAAAGTATTGGCCAGCATTGATATGCTCAAAAAGATTAACGTATCCGTCAGCCTGAAAAAGCAGATATTCAAGGCCTTTTTGTTGGTCGCAGCTTTTATAAGCATTGTGTTAGCATTAACAGAGCCAAGATGGAACCCGCAGACCCAAAAGATAAAACGCCGAGGCAGGGACGTCTGCATATTACTGGACACTTCACACTCGATGCTGGCAGAAGACATCAAGCCAAGCAGGCTCGAACGCTCAAAGATAGCGATACGAGACCTGATGGAAACTTTACAAGGCGATAGAATAGCGATTGTAACTTTCGCCGGCAACAGCACGGTAAAATGCCCACTGACCCAGGATTACGCCTTTGTACGAATGGTGTTAGCCGATATATCAACCGAGAGCACCAGCAGAGGCGGCACAATGATTGGAGACGCCATTCGCAAGGCAACGGAAGATGTGTTCGACAGGCAAAGCCGCGAATATAAGGATATTATCCTGATTACCGATGGCGAAGACCATGACAGTTTCCCTATCCAGGCCGCGGAAAAGGCGGCCACAGAAGGCATAAGAATTATCGCGATTGGACTTGGAGATGAGCAGCAAGGCTCACGGATTCCAATCACAGGGCCGAACGGCGAAAAAACCTTTATGAAATATAAGGGACAAGAGGTCTGGTCAAAGCTCGATGCCGATACCTTGCGCAAGGTTGTATATGCTACCAACGGCGGCAAATTCTTATCCGTTGAACCGGGAACGACCCTGGACCTGGGACAGATTTATGAAGGGCTTATCGCCTCAGCCGATAAACGTGAGCTTGAGTCAACAACGATGATGACGTATGATGAGAAATTCCAGATTTTCCTGG
>CAZZHL010000241.1:0-4018 GCA_964653945.1 uncultured Pirellulales bacterium | reverse complement strand
CATGGTAAAAGACAGCAAGAACGTATGTGAGCCGGTCGAGCTATAGGTATGTACGTATGAGATGTACGGGGCCGAGATGGTATAGCCGATGGCATAGATAAAAAAGCCGGCGTTGAGGCCGGCTTTTTTTCGTTCAGTTATTCACTGTTCTTTGCCGGTTGTTGACGTCGTTCTGTTTGGTTTCTCCTGGGTGGGCGGTTTTGGGTTGTGTGGTGGCGGAAGCAGCCAAAGCTGGGAAAGTAGAACAGTGGAGCAGTTGAACGAGAGAGAAAATTTAAAAGGCGAAAGCGAAATACAACATCTAAGATACTTAGGTATTCTTTTATCTAAGTTCAAAAACAGAGATAGCCGCCCAATTGCGCGGGGCTGCCGGAGACCGCGATGAGGGACAACAGAGTTGCGCAGGAGCGAAGCTACGGAGTAATATAAAAAGTCCGAACCGCAGGCAGTCCTAGGCAAACCCCGCGTAAAACGCGGGGCTAAGTAAAAAGACCCAAACCCCTTGCAGTGCAAGGGGCTAATCAACCTAACCGAACAATAACGTGATAAACAAAAAAATACAAATCTTCGGACAAATCTGGTAATATAATGTACCGGTATGGTTCTAACTCGTCAAGGCGAAGGCCTTGCCGTAGCTCTGGTAATAAAGAAATACACAATTACTAATGAAAGAAAGGAGTAAGAGAAATGACAAACAGAGTAATCAAATCGGCTTTGATTTTGCTGGTCGTAACAAGCGGCTGCTCGACTGTGCCTGAGAAAAAGGAGTCCAAGGCAGTCCTGTCGGCTGAAGTAAATGAGGCAATCGCGGCTTTCAAGACAAACGACCCAAGCATTAAGACATTCTTCGATAATTCATACGCATATGCCATAATGCCCCAAATATTCAAGGGGGCATTTTTGGTTGGGGGCGCCCACGGCAAAGGCGAAGTTTATGAACATGGTGAGTTTGTCGGTTACTGTAGTATGTCACAGGCTACCTTAGGTTTTTCATTCGGTGGAGAGTATTTCCGGGAGGTCATATTTTTCAGGGAAAAACGTGATTTAGACAACTTCCGTACAGAGGAATATACCTTTTCTGCCCAGGTCAGCGGTGTAGCAGTTACTTCCGGTGCGGCTGCCAAAGCAGATTACAAGGACGGAATGGCTGTTTTTATCATGGCTAAATCCGGCCTGATGGTCGATGCCTCTCTGGGAGGGCAAAAGTTCAGATATGTGCCGATGTCCTCTAATAAATAGGTAAACCAAACCCCCGACCACCCATCCTTCACTAATGCTACGGAGGGCAAGCCCTCCGTAGCCGCGAAGAGATAATTTCATATCTCATCCCGGTGAGACGTCTCACAGGACAGGCACATTAGTCGCTCGTCTCCCGTCGCTCGTGGCTCGTAAATGAGTATATGCGTAGATGAGTGGATGGGGGCCTTTCGACGCAAAGACCCCTGCCGCAAGCGGCAGGGGTAACCGACCCACCCGATAAATCAGGGGGCTAACCGGCCTGCTTTATCAATATGTTCCGATAATAAGTTGCGAAATACGTTTAATTTATTAAAATAAAGTTGCGAAATACATTTGATTTATTCCAATAAACTTGGTTAAATACAATGTTAGGAATTTGACGACAGAAGTAAGAGCAGCAGGACCTACTTTTGAGTTAAACAGTTGTGGAAACTTTGGGGAACATGTTATATGGGGGTATAGGCAGAAGATGATCCGCATGAGTGCGTTCTCATTGTAGAGTAAGCCGATACCGAGCAAGCGAATCTTGTCGCAACAATGATATGTCCGCACGTCTTTAAGACCACGAAGTAAGGATTAAAAGTGGATAAAAAAAAGATATTAGTGGTTGATGATGAACCTGATTTCTGCAAAGTAACCGCCTTCCGGTTAGAAAAGCTGGGGTATGACGTTCTAACCGTTACTGACGGACAAGAAGGCCTTGATGTTATCGAAGAATACAAGCCGGATTTGGTATTGATGGATATCAAGCTTGTGGGAGAAAGCGATGGGATTGAAGTGTCCAGGCAAATAAGCATACATTGGCAGATTCCGGTCGTCTATCTTACCGCCCATACGGATGAGAAAACGTTCAGACGGGCGAAAGAAACTGAGCCGTTCGGTTATGTGGTTAAGCCGGTTGACTATACAGAATTGAAAGCGACTATCGAAATAGTTCTATATAAAGCCGAAACAGAAAGTAGATTGAAAAGATTAAATGAGGATTTGGAGCAGGCTAATCAGGAACTCAAGTACTTCGCACATACAGTTTCACATGACTTGAAAAGCCCTTTGCGTGGAATCAAGCGATTGGCAGAATGGATATCAACCAACCATGCAAATAAATTAGATAAAAACGATAGAGAGCAGCTTAACCTGCTTATGAACCGAGTGGGCCGAATGTACAATTTAATTGATGGTGTCCTTCAATACTCAAGCGTCGGATATGCAGAGGAGGAAAGAGTTCAGGTAAATCTGAATAAACTCGTCCAGGATGCCATCGACATGATTTCCCCGCCGGAAAATATCACGATTACAGTTGAAAAGGAACTGCCTACAGTCGAGTATGGCCAAACCCGCATTATGCAGGTATTCGAAAACCTTTTGAGCAATGCTGTTAAATATATGGATAAACCAACCGGCAAAATAACAATTGCCGGCATTGAAGAAAAGGATTTCTGGAAATTTAGCGTTGCTGATAATGGTCCAGGGATTGAAGAGAAGTATTTTGAAAAGATTTTTAAGATATTTCAGGTATTATCAACGGATGAGGAAAGCAGAAGCTCCGGTATCGGCCTATCCACGGTTAAAAAAATTGTCGAAATGTACGAAGGTAAAATTTGGGTAGAGTCAAAACCTGGACAGGGAAGTACTTTTTTCTTTACACTGCCTAAACAGAAAACAGCGGTTGAGCATACTGGGCGGCCGGTTCGTTTTGCCCGTTGAATAGAGGGACAAAAATAAATGAAAATAAATCAAAAGATAATTTTGAGCTTTCTGCCGTTAATTACTGATGCTTCAACAGAGAATTTACTTGCAGAAACAGACGAACTCGTGGAAAATACTCTTGCTAATAATTAAGCCCGTACAAAAAAATGGGGGTAAAATGAATATTCAAAATTGTTCGGAAAACATCGCTCTCGTGGAGTTGTCTGCTGAACCGGAAATAGGTGAAGAATTAAAAACCATCACCGAAATCGTTCAGGATAAAAATGACTGTGACGTAATACTTGATTTTTCTCACGTTGATATCTTGACTTCTTCAGCTATCACAAAGTTGTTGAAGTTGCGTAAATTGTTGGCTGACCGTGGACGGCAGCTCATTTTTTGCAGCGTTGCCACTACAACCAGAGGTATCTTTACGGTTACAGGGCTTGACGGGGCCTTCCAAGCTGTTGATGATAAGTCTGCTGCCCTGGCAATTCTGCAGATGGTCAGTTAACCGTGACTTAAAAAACCAACCGTCTGGCAATTTGAATACTACAGTTTTGAAACAGGACTAAGCATCAGATTGATAAGCCCAGGGTCATCGGTTCGAGTCCGACCGCCCACTAACGCGCCCGGCAGGGCTCGAACCTGCAACCTTCGGATTCGAAGTCCGGCACTCTATCCAATTGAGCTACGGGCGCAAAAATTCGAGGAAACCAAAACTTAACCGCCGAGAACGCAGAAACCGCTGAGAATAAAAACTAAAAGTACGGGGTTCTTAAATCTATATACCTCTGTGTTCTCTGCGAACTCTGCGGCAAAAGGGTAGCGTGAATTCTTATCGCATAACCCAGCGTTTATCCTTGTAGGTCAAATTAGCCCCAGACCGCATCGCAGGGTCACTTTCGAGGTCATAACTTAACTCAAGGGTTTTTCTCAGATAAACTTTGACCGGTTCACCTGTCTGTTTGTCTTTTGCCACCGGATGGTCTATCGCTACCGTCTCATTGCTCAAACCAGCTATGAATATTTTTATATTGCCGGCCTTAGCGTCAAAATCACGCCATATAACAGCAACATCTTTGGCGTTATC
>CAZZHL010000240.1:0-4037 GCA_964653945.1 uncultured Pirellulales bacterium | reverse complement strand
CTGCTGTGAGCGGCTCATCGCTGGCGAATAAAACCGCTTCTATAACCGACTCAACCGTCGGCTCTGTGTTGTCATTCCCGCGCAACCTGTCCTGAGCAAGGTCGAAGGAGCGGGAATCTATGGCGTTGTCATTTTTCTGGCTTCCTGTTTTCACAGGAATGACATCGTCTGCGTGGGTTTCTTCGTGTTCTTCTGTCATATTTCTTTCCATCTAAAGGGGTCTGCGTCTTTTTTACTGATTTTTATTGTTACTTTTTTCAGCTCTTTTTGCAATTGTTTAGCGAAATTTTTTAATATGAACCGCTCCGAGACGGTATGGCTCAGGCAAAGACAGGTAAGGCCCGCTTCTTGTGCGGCCAATGCCTGGTGATGTTTTAGCTCGCCGGTCAGGTACAAATCGGGCTTTGCAGCGATGACCGAATTGATGAGCTTGCCGCATGTGCCGGCGCAAACTGCTGCGGTTTTTACCAAACGCTTTTCATCTCCAACAACACCAATGGCCTTCGCTCCGGTATATTTTTTTATTTTTCTGATGATTTGTTCTGTCCGCATAGGTTTGGCCAGCTTGCCGATTCTGCCCAGGCCGAATTTAGTCTGAGGGTTATAGAGTTTAAAGACATCGAAGGCGGGCGTCTCGTAGGGATGTGCATTTTTCATTGCGGCTATACAGGCATCGAGTTTTTCCGAAGGTACAATGGTCTCGAACCTTATCTCCGGTACTTTTTCTAATCTGCCTTTTTTCCCTATAGCTGGTTTTGCGCCCTTCAAGGGTAAAAAGCTGCCCTCTCCCACGGTCCCGAAACCACAATGGCTGTAGTTTCCAATCGCTCCTGCGCCGGCGGCAAAAACCGCATCTGAAACCTTCTCTACCGACTTGATGGGAATAAAGACAACGAGTTTATAATTATCACCGATAGACGTATCAACGTAATCACCGATAGGTTTTGCGTCATGGATATCGATAATCTCTGCAAGGCCGTCGTTCACTCCGTCTATGACGGCATCCATAGCAGTATGTATCGAAAAAACCGCAATACCACAGCGGGCCAACTCATAAACGATGTCACTGGGGCTATCAGCGGTGATTTTCTTTAGGCCGTCCCAAATAACGGGATGGTAACTTACAATCAGCTCGGCCTTTAATTTCTTTGCCTCAGCAAGCACTTCTTTAGTGATGTCGATAGTCAGCAGGATATTTTTTACATTCTTTTCCGGGTCGCCGAGAAGCAGTCCCACATTGTCCCAGTCCTGAGCCAGCTCAAGCGGGACTATTCTTTCGATTTGTTTTGCTATATCTGTTATTTTCATACGGATTTTTATTCCTTGCCACAAAGGCACGAAGTTTTGATTTTTAATTATTTCCTAATCTTCTTTGTGCCTTGGTGTCTTGGTGGCTAAAAAACGTTTTTCTTTTAAACTTTCCACGAATATATCGCCAGAGCTTGCCAGCGTTAAAAAATACGTGGATGACGGCAAGAGCCAGCGTAATATAAGCAAAGTACTGGTGGGGAACAAACCCGCGAAGCTCCAGTTGTGCCTGAATATAACCTGTTATTGCTGTAATAGCAAGCGAAACTAATAGCAGAAAGCTTACGATGTAATTAATATCCTGACGTCTCATAGGCAACCGACCGGGTGCAGATAAATAACAGCTTCTTTTTGGCCGTCAACACCAATTAGCTTATTAACTTTTTCATCTAAAAAGGCGCCGGCACAAACAGAGCCCAGCCCTAAGGAGGTTGCCTGCAGATATATATTCTGGCTGATGTGCCCGGCTTCCATATAAACAAATCGCATGCCCCTCTCTCCGTACTTGTAACGGACACGGTCAAAAATCGCTGACAGGATAAAGGTTGCGCCGGATTTACCTAACGTCTCTTGTTTCATGCCTGCATCAGTAATCTGGTCGCGGAAATCCCCGACTTTGACCAGCTCTATTGCATGGTCTAATACCGAATAGTGATAGATGCCCCTTGGCAAATCCTGCACATTATTAACAACCACATAAATTTCAAAGGGATATAGTGCGCCGGCTGATGGTGCCGTACGCAGGGCTGTGCCAAACATTTTCCCTGTTACCCCCTGGGCGGCGAATAAAAGCTGCGACAGTTGTTTTTTGGTAAGGGGTTTTGTGGAATAGTTGCGTATGGAACGGCGTTTCTTAAGGGCTTCTTCGACGGTCATCCCGGAATAGTTCGGCTCCGGCAGTCCTATCTTTTTTGCATCCTTGTAGGATTTATACTGAGGCGGTTTTTCGGGTTTTTTGCGAAGCATGTCCCCAATTGCACCTCCCCATGTCGCGCAGGTCTCGTGGTGAAAGCGGTCGCCGATACTCATCTTCTCCCCCTCGGCCGTGAGCTCGGGGCCGAACGGCTCTTGTTTTTTCTCTTTCTCCTGAGCAGGTAATACACCTGCAAATATTAAGCCGGTTAACAAAGCTGCTATTGGCATAAGTTTACGCAATCGTCGCGTGATATCTATGTTTTGCATTTTGATTTCCTTTCATATCTTGCCACAAAGGCGCAAAGACGCTCCCGTAAGGGATGGCTTACGCCAGAAGTTTTGATTTTTAATTATTTCCTAATCTTCTTTGTGTCTTGGTGGCTGACATTCATTTTTGATAAGCTCGTCGAAGCATTTTAGCAGCTTTTTAGTCATTGGTCCGACCTTGCCGTCACCTACTTTGTGTTTTTCTACCTTGCATACCGGCAGAATCTGCATAATTATATTTGTCAGAAGGATTTCGTCGGCATTTAGTACATCATCTATATAGAGGTCTTTTTCGACTAAGTTAATGGAATTTCTTATGGCAATATGACAGACGGTTTTTCTCGCTACGCCTGCGAGTACCGGCGTTTTTATAGGTGGAGTATAAAGCGCCGAATCCTTTACCAGGAACACATTGCTTATGCACCCTTCTGCAAGGCGGTTATCCACCGTGAACCATAGTGCTTCAGCCGCTCGCTTTTGATGCGCCCATCTCAGCGAGAGCATGCGCGAGAAATAGCTTGTTGTTTTGTGTCCGTAAATTGGCTCAGCAGTATTTTGCCTGAAAGGCGACAGCACAACCATAACGCCGTTCTTGTAATATTCGGGCGGATAGGGTGTTAATTTCGTGGCAGTGATAAGAAGTGTTGGCTTTTGTTGCTCATCCGCTTTGGCCAATGGCCCGGAAGTTATAGTCAGCCGAAGTCGCGCCTCGGTCAATTTGTTTGCCTTGAGCAATTTATAGATGGCATCGGTGATATACTTTCTGTCGTAAGTAATATTGATTGCTAAAACACCAGCGCTGAAAAAGAGTCTATCCAGATGATCCTTGAGCGAAAAGACGATGCCATTGTTGGCTCGCATGGTCTCGAAAAGCCCAGCTCCATATAGAAACCCGCTGTCCGTAACCGACACACAGGCCTTATCGCTCTGGACTAACTTGTCATTTAAAAAAACTTTCTCAGCCATTTTTATTTTGTATAAAATCCAGATATCTAAATTAGAAATGCTCTGCAGAAAAGAACCTGTGTCATTTCGACCGAAGCGTCCCCAAGGGGACGCGGAGTGGAGAAATCTATTAAAAAAACAGATTTCTCGACTCACCTTCGGCTTGCTCGAAATGACGGCCTACTCTGTTTTTTGCAAAGCAAATTCGAAATTCAAATGCTCAAAACTTAAGGTTTTGAATTTTGCATTTTTGCAACTCGTGTTTGCTTGGAGTTTCGGATTTCAAATTTTTGTCTTTGTGTCACCTTTATTCCTGCCAGTAGTGCTCTTGCTTTTGTGATAGTTTCGTCCCATTCTGCCTGTGGGTCGGAATCTGCAACTATTCCGCCGCCGGTCTGAGCAAAGGCCTTTCCTTCGACCTTGCTCAGGACGGGTCGATTCTTGATGATAATCGTTCTAATGGCGATATTCAAGCAGACACTTCCATCGAGGCCGATATAGCCGATGCTGCCGGTATAAACTCCCCTGGCTGTCGGCTCGGTCTCGTCGATGATTTCCATCGAGCGGATTTTTGGAGCGCCGGTGATAGAGCCGCCGGGGAA
>CAZZHL010000239.1:0-4080 GCA_964653945.1 uncultured Pirellulales bacterium | reverse complement strand
TTTGTGCCTTTGCCAGTTCCAGCCATAGCCATCGCCAGACACTGAATTTCGTTTGTGCCCCGAAAAGCTCGGACATCTCTATCGAGGCATTTCTCTCAACGAGAGGGCTTGTATAAATGGTGTGTTCAGTTTTAGTTTGGTTTCGCATATTTCTATTCATCTTTTTTATACGTTTGGATTATAGCGTTTTTAATCTGCATGGGTACTACTTCATACTTTTTAAATTTCGCTGTACGGTCCTTTTGAGAAATACTTATTTTCCATTTGATTCTTTCACTGTTTGATAGTATGCAGACGGCCCAGAAAAGTGCTTGGTATAAATTTATCAATCTTTGTTGTTCTTTCTATTTCATCGTCTTGCATTTCCTGGTCAATTGTAATTTCTGGGAAAGGACTTTTAAACTGCCATCCTGTTTGCCCAGTTTTTCTGTAATGCTCTAACCTCCGTATGGTAATCTCAGCGAACACAGGGTCGATATCGCTGGTAAAACATCGTCTTTTTAGTTTCTCGCAAGCGAGCAAGGTCGTGCCGGAATGAGCAAAAAAGTCAACTAATAGGTCGCTAGGCTCCGAGCTGGCTGATACAATTCTCTCGATTGCTTTCAGAGGTTTCTGTGCATAGCATCCAGGTACGTTTTCCTCCATCCTGTAAAATACCTGCTGAATATCCACCCAGACATTTCCTGCTCTGATGGTTTTGGATTTGCTTCTTTCTAGGTTTTCAGTTAATTGTCCATTAACTTTTTTATAGTACCCCCTTAGAATTTTCGGGATATCCGTATACTCAGCGTCCACATTGAATTTTGGTTGGCCCTTTGTGTAGTATAGCAGTTCCTGCCTGACCGCCATCCAGTTTTTTTGGGTTCCATATCCACGTTGGTTTCTCATTGTAATAAAGCTTCTGGTTTTAAATTCCTCGAACTGCCTCATCATAATGATAAAGTCAGCAAGAGGCTGAAAACCGGCATTTTGATCAGCTCCTAACCAAATGTAGAAGCTGGCATTAGGATTTAGTATTGTGCAGGTATGTCGAACCCATTTCCTACACCAGTCTATGTAGTTTTCTACTGAAATCCGGCCTAGTCTATCGCTATTATTATTACCGACAACAACATTATAGGGAGGGTCTTGGATAGCCAGGGTGGATTTATTATTATCCATTAACTTTTGTATATCTTCTTCGTTACATACATCAATACACGCTACTTTATGCCCGCAGACAGGGTCTTGCCAAACCTCTCCATATTTCAATCGGCAGTGAGGAAGAAGTAAAGATTTTATGTTTTTACTACTGTCAATCCTTGGCAGTTTCTCTTTATTCATTTGTCGTCCTTGATATTACTGTTTTTTTACAGTTTTGCTTGGCGTTCAGCTAATAATTTCTCAATTTCTTTGATATCTTCCTGGCTTAATTTGAAATCCGCAGCCGGTGCGGTTTCTTCGATTTGGCTGGGTCTTCGGGCTCCGACTATGGCGGCTGTAACTTCCGGCCTACGAAGGACCCACGCAATTGCTAACTGGGCCGGAGTTTTCCCGTTTCGTTCTGCGATGGATTTTAGCTTTTCGACGAATTCGAGATTTATGGAAAACTGCGGCTCCTGAAATTCGTGGCTTAGCCAGCGATGGTCATCGGGGGCGAGGGTGGCGAGATATTCTTGGCTGAACTTGCCCGTAAGCAGGCCCCTCTGCATCGGACTATATGCAACAACACCGATATTGTTCGCAGCACAGTAGCCCAGCAGTTCATCTTCGACCTCGCGGCGGAGCATACTGTAGGGCGGCTGTAGCGATGCGACAGGAGCGATTTTCTGGACACGTTTTATTTGCTCGACATTGAAGTTAGATACGCCGATATATCGCACCTTGCCCTGGTCTTTCAGTTTAGCCATTTCTTCCCACGCCTCTTCGATATCCTCTTCCGGGTCAGGCCAGTGTATCTGGTAAAGGTCAATTATCTCTACGCCGAGTCTTTGTAAGCTTGCTTCACATTCTTTCCGAATACTTTCTTTTTTCAGGCAGTGGACTGCTTCTCTTTTCTCGTTCCATAACAGGCTGCATTTTGTTGCGATAAAGGGTTTGGCTTTGGTTTGCTTGAGCGCTTTTCCGACCAGCTCCTCGGAATGTCCCAGGCCGTAGACCGGAGCGGTATCAATCCAGTTGATACCAAGTTCCAGGGCTTTTAGGATTGCCGCAGTTGCCTCATTGTCATCCTGCGGTCCCCAGCCATATTGCCAGGGTCCGCCGATTGCCCATGTGCCCAACCCTACCGTCGTTAGTTCCAAATCAGTATTACCCAACTGTCGCTTCTGCATTGTTAGACCCTCAAAAATTGACCATTTGCATAACAGCATATTACGATACAAAAAAGTGTTCAAGAGTACAAGGGCAAAAGCAGCTGTTATGCCGCTGTTTGGAGCAGTCATTTGTTTTTTAATGGGAGTAGCATAGGTTTTATCGGGACTCCGGCCTGTCTCGGCTTGGCCGAGCCAAAATGGGTTGGGTTGCCCAACGAGGTGGCTTTTGCATTTTTTTATCCCATTTGCCCGATAAAGCTAAAATAGAAGCAAATTTAATAAAAACGCATTTTGCTTATGACCGAATTATACATATATTTTAAGTAAGGAAAGCGTTACCCAGGAATGGTCATTAAGGACTTCTACAGATGGCCGGAGTTTAATCCGCCATACGTCGGGCGGATTAATCCGCCGCAGGCGGATAAACACAGTACGAGTCCCGGCAGAGGAGCATTAATGCATCTCTATAAGGGGGCAGTGATATGCGCGAAGTAGCAATGCTGCAGGGAGCTGATCCGAAGCAAATCCTGCAAACTGCTGTTAAAAAAAGAGTGCCTGCCATTATGACTTATTTGTCTAAGGGTAAATGGCACGTCGCGAAGGTGTTTCTGGCAGACCTCGGCCCCGACGGACTGAGTGTTGAGGGCACTCACTTTCAGGATAAGCCGCAACCGATAAATATACGGGTTCACCAGCCGGTCGGTATATCATTTAAGTATAGATACGGCAAGTTTGTCTTTGACACAGCGGTGGTTGGTCTTAAGCCGTCGAGCCATCAGGCTGGCGGAACAATAGTGCTTGCGCTGCCGGACCGCATCGAAGTGGTTCAGAGGAGAAGCTATTTCCGCGTCGCGGTGCCGGAGTTATTGAAGGTGAATGTGTTGCTATGGCACCGCAGCCGCGACGAGGCGGAGAGCACAATACGAGATAATAGACTTGAAACACGAGACTGTTTTCAGGGTAAACTTGTTGATATTTCTGCTGGCGGCGCACAGGTCGTAATTCCGCTTCAATTGGATGTGACGCCGGTTGTGACCCAGGACTCCACAACATCTGCTTGCTCAGACGAGCATGCAGATGCAGGCAGGCCGGACTTTAAGAAAGGGCAGTTTGTTGGCATGCGGTTTACGCCTATGCCTTATGAAACGCCGCTGATATTCAATGCCCAGATTAGAAACGTCTTACCGGCAGCAGATGGCAAAAGTATCTACGTTGGTCTGCAGATGGTTGGTTTGGAGGCAAGCCCCGAAGGCCGAAAAATACTGTCACGAATCGTTGGAATTGTTGAGCGGTATTTTAAGCTCAACCAATCCGGCGCCAAGCAGCAGGATATACAAGGAGTCCAGGTCGCTTTCTAATCTGTCTACAGCGCTCCGTCGCTATAAATATGAAGCGTCGGCGACTTGACGCCGTGCTAAGGCGAGTGCGTTTGAGACTCCCCGGATAAATCCGCCACATCTCTTGCGGATAAATCTGGCGGCTCTTTTTGGGAGCTGATAATGGGATTAGTAACGTAACCTCTATTGCGGATTACTTTGTAGTAAAGCCATTTCACGAAGCCGCCTGCCGCAAAACCACAGAAAATCAGTACCAGAGCTGTCTGTCTGCTCCAGATGACAAAAGCGAGGAATAGCAGGACCCTTATAAGGTGTGCGAATGGTTTTTTACCCCTTATGTATTGATTTAGGATATGTGGATATCGAATCCTGCTGACCATCAGCACCGACGCCCCGAGAGCCAGAAATGGCAGGGCATAAATAATTATGTTCAGACTCGGCAGTGTTTC
>CAZZHL010000238.1:0-4089 GCA_964653945.1 uncultured Pirellulales bacterium | reverse complement strand
CCAAGCTTGATTTCCGGCAGGTAAAGCACCGCAGAACTCGATAGATAGAATAGGTACTTCTTCTTTTTCACCGACACTTGAAATGATAATATCCGCGGCTTCGCGAAGAGAACCTCCCATGTTGCGAATATGTTCAAGGATATCTTCGTCCCAGCGGCGGAAACCCGGGAATAAAACTAATCGAAGGGGTTTGGGGCGCATCTTTAGCTCAAATTCAAACTCTGGGCATACCGGTGAGCCAAATGGCCCTCGCACTATATTTATTTCTCCCGAAAGCGAGCTTTCGATGAAAGCTAATATTCTTTCGCACTCAACAATGTTATCACCGTGGATATGAATCTTCTCATACATAACCGATATTTCCCTGCTTCCTAATTATTGTTTGACCATGCTGTTAACATTAACATTACGATGATATTGTCGCTGTCTGCATCGCCGCACGAAAGCGAATTATCGCACCGCAGCAGGTGATACGGCACCTGCCGATGATGATTTATTACCGCTTTTTTCCCTACCCAGTTTAACGATGGCATCTAGATATAAACCCGCAAATCACAACCTTTCCGTTCTTTACAATACCCAGAATTCCACCACTCCATTTTACCCGCAAATTCAAAACCCGCAAACCCCAAAATCCAGAAATTTGGCCTTTCGGCTTGGCGGCAGATGCCTTACGGCACAAAGCCAATCTGTAGTGAGAGCGCTAAACGAATGATGTGTGTTGCCAACAATAAGAAGGCATTATTGCAAAAGTTCGAGTTGCGTCAAGCCGCCATCGCCTGCGTGTTTTTTGTTGTCTCTTTCCTTGCCTTTGGTTCTTCTAAGCTGCCGTTCGAGTTTACGGGCAGACAAATCGATACATCGGTAAAGGTCCTGGCCGGTTTCGGAACCAACGAAAACCTTGCCGTGTTCGGCCCTTGCGATAATCTCCACGCTGGAATTACCGCCCGGCTGGCCGTCGATAATTACCTCAACCTGATTGATACTATTGTAGTACTTCGGAAGCTTCGAAGTTTTTTCTTCTGCATGATTTCTGATAGCTTCCGTTACGTCGATGTGCTTACCGGTAATTGTAAAAAGCAAAATTATTCCCCTTAATCAAAAAGCGTTCTTATTTATTACTCGGCAAATCAGCCGCCGGCAAATTAGCCGCTGGCAAATTAGCTAGGCGTCTGCCGCCTGGTGTTACAACACCCCCACTTACGATAAATTTCAGTGCTTGTTCTACTGTCATATCCAATTCTATTGTTTGTTTTTTCGGCACCATTATCACAAAGCCGGTAAAAGGTGTTGGCGAAGTTGGAATTAGGACGGTTAGAAACTCTTTTCTGGTGTTTTCCACGACTTTTTCAATTCCGGTGCCGGTAACAAAACCCAAAGACCATATATTTTTTTTGGGGTATTCTACGGCAACAACCCGTGAAAACATTTTATCTTTTTCTTCCTGCTGCGTAAGGAAAAAGTCGGTAACCTGCTTTACATAAGGATAGACCTGCCTCAAAAGTGGTGTATTCATTATGAACTTTTCAATCATTCGCCAGAGGGTTTTGCCAACAACGCTGGCCAATAATGCACCCACCATAAAAACAGCAACCAGGGCCACGAGAAAGCCGGCCATTGATAAAACTACCTTCATCCATTTCATGTCGAAGTGCTGCTCAAGAAATGCTTCGCCGGCAATGGATTTTACCAGCCAGCTCAAGCCGGCTGCTATGTGACAACTGATATTGTCCTGGATGAATTTGTAACCCCAGACAAATATCCAGATTGTTACAATGGTCGGTACTAATACCGCCAATCCACGCACAAAGTAGCTTCTAAATCGTCCCGGCATCTGTGTGCCTTGTATAAATCTCTACTGAAACGTTGATTTACTAACTTATCTCGATAAAAGCTGCTTTTAATATCGACTCTTATGGAGAATACGTGAAATTATTTTATGGAGTTCTCAGAATCAATAAAAAAGTCCTTTGGCAGGTGTGCACCAATCAAATGTATGACTACCCCCGGCAGAGACCAAAGCAACCAAATAATCCGATGGGACAGGGCCAGAGCAGATAATTTTGCACTAAGACCTATAGCTACCCTGCTGAACAACAATTTCAATGTACCTTCCCATATCCCCAGCGCCCCTATGCTTATTGGTAAAGCGCCTAATATCCAGGCGATTGGGAAGAAGACAAAGTAATACCTCATAGGTACATTAATTCCAATATCTCGTCCGACAAACCATAAACCGACAATAAATACGGCCTGGCAGCAAAAGGTTAATACTAGCGCTAAAGCAATTGCTAATTTCTTTCTGTAATAAATTCGGATAGCTTTATTAACCTTTGCCAGCACTACTTTTGCCCGTTCGCAGAAAACTCTAAAAGCCTTTGCGAGCAAATTTCTACCCCGTCTGTTTGCAATAAAAGCGAGAAATACAAGTGCAAAAATGATACCAACAATTGCCAGAATCCATTTATATTCATTCAGGCGCTGTAATAAATTCAAATTAAAAGAAAATGTCAGGCGTCCTTGTTGCTCGTCTGAAGGTACAAACCAATAGCAGCAAAAAGCCATAACTATCATTCCGGTTAGACCTATGATTCTGTCAACAAACACACTCAAAGCAGCTTCTAACTTTTTATCTGTGTGAGTAGTAACATACCAGGCGCGTAGCACATCACCTCCTACGGAAGTGGGCAGACAATTATTGTAAAATGTTCCAAGTAAATGCAGCCTGTAGGCCGTCCAGAAACCGATATTAATTCCCTGGACTTTCAGAAGCAAAGACCATCGGGCAACAAAAAACGATTGACTTATAAACCAGGAGCCCATAGCAACTGCAAAAACCCATAGATTTAAACCCAATAAAACATCGGCTACTTTACCGAAGTTTTCTCCCCGAAAAGTCAAATAAAGTGCTATAAATGCTACGCTAAAGCGTAATATATATGATATGAATTTCTTCTTTTTGGCTTTACTCATTAGGAAAGCTTGCCTTTTAAAAACTTGTTTTCGCAGATGATAATGGGTAAATTGACAATTGACAATTGAAAAGTGAGCTGAAGTGAGCTAAAGTGAAAAAATGCTCCACAATTTTAGGCGTTTTTAGTCAATGGTGAAAGATAATGGCAGCAAAACCTATTGAAGAAGGTTTGGAATTTATTCCGAAGTTCGATGACGATGGCCTGATACGGGTCATCGCTCAGGATGCAGATAGTGGTCAGGTGCTGATGGCAGCTTATATGAATCGCCAGGCGCTTGACCTGACTATTCAAACCGGCTATGCCGTGTATTTCAGCAGGTCTCGACAGAAATTATGGAAGAAAGGCGAGCAAAGCGGTCATTTTCAAAAAGTCCGGCAGATACTCGTCGATTGCGACCAGGACTGTATTCTTCTTAAAGTAACTGTCGAAGCCGGCCAATGCCATGTTGGCTACCAAAGCTGCTTTTACCGTGCGTTGAAGAAGGGCAGCAGCAAAATGCTGGAATTTATTGCAAAAAAGGTATACAACCCCCAAAAAACATACAAAAAATAGGGCTGAATCTAATAGCCGTATGTGTATATTTGTCTGATAGCAAGGATTTTCCTGAATTTAAGAAAAAAATGCTATTATTCTATAGATTTTTCTGATTTTGCTGTTTTTTTTTCTTGATTCGGCTGTAGTAAATTGGTATATTCAATTATCACAATATAATAGATAATTTTCGCGATATAACGGATTTAGCGAAGAGTGAGGAGCGGTAATGAAGTATTAGTTTGTCCCTCATTTTCGCTTTTCCGAACGGGGAAAATGATGGTGGTGCTTTGCGCGCATAAAACAGCAAGTGAAGCACATATAGCAGTAACCATAATGGATTAACCGTTTTTGCGTTAAAGTAAGATAAGTTTTTTTTGGAGGATTTAAATATGAGAGGATTGATCGCTGTTTAATTACTGTATTTTTGTGCTCTCTATTTAGTTCACTATTATTTTAGGAGGTTTTAATTATGAAAGATTTTAAGTTGAAATTATTATTGGTTTGTGTGCTGGCATTGTTTGTTGGTGCACCTGTCGCATTGGGCGATTGGAATCCGGGCGACGGGCACAAGATGCACTAT
>CAZZHL010000237.1:0-4132 GCA_964653945.1 uncultured Pirellulales bacterium | reverse complement strand
CGATGCCGAAGGTTTATATTATTAACGACCCTGCACCTAATGCCTTTGCGACCGGCCGAAATCCTCAATCTGCTTCAGTCGCAGTAACGGCCGGTCTTCTGGCTCGGCTCAATCGTGATGAGCTTCAGGGTGTCATCGCTCACGAAATAAGTCATATCCTTCACCGTGACATTCTTTTTGTGACCCTTGCTGGCATTATGCTTGGCTCGATTGTCCTGCTGTCGCAGGTTTTTCTGCGGGGGATGTTTTATAGCTCGATGGGTTCGCGGCGAAGATATTCATCTGGTGGCAAAGGCGGCGGCCAGGCCCAGATTATTATGCTGGTTATCGCGATAGTAGCAGCGATTCTCGCACCTATAATGGCATACTTGCTTTATTTTGCACTTTCGCGCAAGCGCGAATATCTTGCCGATGCCGGTAGCGCCAGATTGACACGTTATCCGAAAGGTCTGGCCAGTGCTCTGGAAAAAATTGCCAACGACCCCTCGCCACAATTGGCTGCCGTGAACAAAGTAACAGCCCCAATGTACATCGTTAATCCTTTCAAGAAGAAAAAACAAAGAAAGCTATCCGATTTAACCAGCACACATCCGCCAATATCCGAAAGAATTAGAATTTTGCGGAGTATGGCACAGGGTGCATCGTTTAAGGATTACTCGGATGCTTATACTAACATAACAAAGAACAAGACGGTTGTTCCAGCTGTGGCCCTGACCAAAGAGGATATTGCTTTGCGCCAAGCAAGTGCAGAGGCCAAAAAGAAAGAGCGCCTGGATAAGCAGATGCACCAGGTGGGCGACATTATGCGGAGGGTAAATCAGTTCGTATTTTTAACCTGCCTGTGTGGCCTAAAATTAAAAATCCCGCCGAATTTCAAGGCTAACAAAGTCCAGTGCCCCCGCTGCAAAAGGGTCCTCGATTTACCTAAAAAATAGTCAGTCGTCTCTGTTTAAGTCTTTCAATTCTAAGGGCTTATTTAATAGCTTCAGGTTCCCACTTACTCCTTGCTCCCCCTAAAAAAGATACGAAAAATCGAAAAAATCCTTGACTTTTTCGGTGACATCGAGTAGAGTAATAGTCTAAAGGAGTGATAATAAAGCGAGGGACGCTATTAAATCCTTTTATTTATCTCGTGCTACGTTTCATCCTTCGTAGTATTACGGAGAATGGAAGCGAAGCTTTCAGCCTTTGCAGCCGCTCTCGCCTTTGCGTAGCCACTTCAGCGGAGCGAGGTCGGCGGAGCAGGCACTTCGCAGAGTAGTATTTACACGCGATTACCCATTTTTAATGGTTCGAGTGGTATTTTCCCAATCCTTAACTGATATAACTGAGCAAATTGCTGCAAGCCATCCAGCAGACGGTAATAAACAAACTGCGTCTCTCTCCGGAATCGGCTGGTAAAACAAAACAATCGCTTAGGTATCTGTCGAGACCTCAGCAGAATCCATGTCAAAAAGCACATCGCAAACATTGCCAATATCACCAATCGCTGAATAGCTTCATAACGACGAATACGAAGACATTCAAGACCAACACGACTTTTTAAAAATCGGCTGGCTTCTTCACATGCCCAACGTTGTTTGTAATACCAGATTATTTGCTTGGCCTGTTCTAAATTCTCAACAACCATTGTAGTCAAAAGTATCAAAGGTTCTTCAAAACCAGGCAGCCATGAAGCGACGATGTACAAAGCTTTGCGATTGTCGGGAAGATGCACTTTGCCAAAGACAATATCGGTGGACAAATTTGCTTTTGCACAGCTTTGACGGATATGTTCTACAAGGTCACGTTGAACAATGCGAACACCGTTAGGTGTAATTACACAGCGGTCACCTCGCTGACGAATCACAAAATGACAATTCTCAGAAAACCATATTTCATAAAGGTTTAAGGCATCGAAACCGCGATATGCTATCCAGATGCCGTTACCATCAATGGCCTTGTTTACAGCTTTTACTGTCTTGTTTATCTGTAAGTTCTGGCTGCCGACAGAAGGGTCCTCTACGCTGAAAACATCCAGAGCCAACGGCAAAATACGTTTGCTTTTGAGATGGGCGTAAACCTCTACACACCAGTATCCGGGCACAAGCTTATGCTCACTACCATCTCTAACATGTGCCAAATATCTCATCTTTCTGGCTCTGGGCTTTGCTAAATCAGTAAGGTCAATTACTATTGGTGTATCCGGCTGAATGTATTTTGCGATACTCTGGCGGTATGCTTTGACTATCGGTGTTAACTGGCCAGATGGACTAACCAGGCGGTAAAGCAGTCGTTTAAGGCAATAGAAGATATCAGAGCAGTCATCATGTATCCAGCGGGCAAATTCACTGACAATCAGTGAGCCCGAAAGCAGTATCGCACCAACCGCCTGACGTAAAGATTTTTGTCTTGGCTTTTGTGTATTTGCTATAATAGGAGCCATAAATTCGTTGAGTAGAGTTCTTGTTTTGTAAAGGACGGAATCTTTTGTTACCATTTTTTAGACCTCCTTGTTTTGTTTGGGTTAAGGTTAACAAAAACCGCATTTTACAAACACAAGGAGGTTTTTTCATCACCACGCCTCAAAATGGGTAATCGCGTAGCTTTTCCATTGACAATCGTCCTTGCGGTTGTTATAATATATAGTTAATAGTGTGTTTTAGCCGTCAAAAATAGTAAGAGGTTTGGTCGACAGATAAAAAAGGGATGGTCTTATAACTATTAGGTAGTTTGTTGAATTTCCAAAAGAGGAAAAATGATGAAAAGTTCCTATAATTTTATATGTAAAGTAGTTCTGGCTCTTATCCTATGCGTTTTGGTTTTCCTGAATTTCGGATGTTCTTCCAAGCAGTTAGGTGAGACCAAGGCGGAAGTGCGTAGGAAGCACAAACGCGTTCTTCGTACTAATTACCGGGAAATGATGAGAGATATAGACAAGGTACTGCTTTTAGATGAACCAAGCAAACTCTCCGACAAGAGGATACCATAATTCTTCGCCATTGGCCAATTCTGCAATTATATAACCAATAATCGCAGGACGGCAATCTCTACACGCCATTTGTTTTAGTTTTTGATTCCGATTCTACTCTGCCCCCGCCGTTTTGCTTTGCAAAAGCGAAGCTGCGGGGGCTACGAAGCACAAGGAAAGTCATCCATTCTTCAGCAGTTATCCATAAACACCATTCAATATATTTCTGCTTCTAAACCCATTTAATAATTAACATAACCAGACGCAGAACCTCCTATATTTAAGAGTAAATCAATATATTATCTCCCCTACTCGGAAACGGCCTGTCAACATTTGCTACAGAAAGCCAAATTCCGTTCAAAATTCCTATTAAGCAGATGCCCTTAACGGTCGATAAAAAAGCAGGCAAGGGGTAATAATGAAAAAGTCAAACACCAAAAAAAGAACAATCAAGCCAACATTAACAATAAATCCAGTGCTCGACTCCCACAAATGGGCAACCAAAATGGAGATAATCCGCATTATCTCAGGTAAGCCAGACCTGAAAATAAAAGCAAAGACACACTAATCGCTTGGTTAATACGTACTTCACTTATCTAATTCCGTCTCATTCTTCCGCAGCTGCTTTAAATTTTTACCCCCCTATTGCAAATGCAGTGTGTGTTCCGTAACAAACACGCCTGGAGGGAGTCGAACCCACAACCTTCGGCTCCGTAGGCCGACGCTCTATCCAATTGAGCTACAGGCGCATATCTTTAATCTTCCAGTATAACAGATTTTCAAAGATACTGTCAATCGTCGAGCAGGATTAGATAATACAGAAAAGCCGATTTAACAAAAGATAAATCCGCAATTTTGCCATCGCTCGATGAAATATCACTCAAAGGGCCTTTCACCGCCGGGAAAGATGTTATCCTCCGGAGACAGCTCCACCGGCTGAGAACTTGCTTTTACGCCGATAAATAGATACCCCATAGCCAACAGGAAAAACCACAGACCAGCCATCGGAACATACACGGAAGTTATTGCAAAAATCGTTCTGACAATAATACACGGCGTAACAGCAACAACCGCCAGGCGAATAAGTGCATCATACGACAATCTGACCCTGCAAAAATTAGCAAAAATCAGCCCGATTGCCGCATATATAAGGGCCTGAATAATCCGAAATATGTAGGAACC
>CAZZHL010000236.1:0-4150 GCA_964653945.1 uncultured Pirellulales bacterium | reverse complement strand
CATTCCTGCCCCGCATCAGTGTACGGGATAAACTCCAGCAGGAATCTACATAACTCGCTATATACTAAATACTAACGACTAAACACTAAATTGCCCTTGCCAATCCCGCTTCAATAGTGTAGATTTCTCTTCAGCGAGCAACGAAGCGAGACATCTTGGATTTAAGAGTAAGCTGTGCGAAGAAGAAAAAGCAGGCCGAAGCTGAAAATAAACAAAAGTAAAAGAAATGATTGATTTAACATAAATAGGTAAACTATCCCATTAGATTATTAAATTTGAGAGAACATCTTCATGTCGCTGAAGAGAGTTGCTGGAGTAATCGTTTTTCTGATTGGTTCATTTCTTGGAGCATCCACTCAAACGGACATGTGGGACAGATCACCCTTCTGGGTGTGGGTTCTCATCCTAATAATTGCCCTCGTAATTTGTGGTGCTGGAGTTAAATTGTGGCGTTCTGGAAATCCAAAGACCAAAGATGATTCCTCCGATAACCACGAGAGTAATTAGGAGTGAATAGGGACGTTTGCCTATTCAAGGATTCATGTATAACCACTAAGACGTCCGAAGCTTCAAATAAACAGAAGTAGTATATCAGAATAAGATAACGTGAATACATAAACATCCCTATTTTACCCTAAGAAAGAGGGGCAGTAATAATGGATAAACAAGGAAAAATCCAAAGTGCTGTTCTCTTTGAGCAATTTCCTCAAGTGGAGTGTTTTGTCCAACACTTTACGTACTACCGAAGTCTTGGGGGTGCGCCGACACCCACTGAAGATTCTGATTTTTGGGATGAGGTATCTACCGCTTTTTTAGGGTCGGCAATTCTTGCGTGGTGTAATGTTTTTGGTTCTTGTCGAAGTCATTTACATTGGTCAAAACTTATTAAGAATATGACGAAAAAGGTTAAAGATGATTTCACAAATCGTGTTCACAATTCAACTAACTTAAACGAAGAGTCGTATAAAAAGTTCCGAGACTATATAAAAACATTGCGGGATAAGTATGTTGCACACAGAGACCTCAACTGGCAAAACCATATCAGAAATTCTCCAGATTTTGAAAATGCTCTGAAAATAGCGGCAGAGTATGAATGCTGGGTGAATGATCTGCTTCAGAAAGAAGGTTCTCCTTCGATGAATCCTCTTGATGATCTTATTAAGAACGCTGAAGGAGAAGTTAGGCATGTGACAGCGCTCTTATCATCCCAAAAAAGGTAAATTGAGTTATTTGTTTGAATTAAAGGTATCCGTCTGCACCTTTTTGAGTTGTAATGGGCAAGCAGGAACGTCGGCAACGAGAGCAGAGGTAAGAGAATAATGAAAGAGATATCGTTAGGTAATGGCCTGAGCGCCAAGGTTGATGACGAAGATTACGAATGGCTATCCCGCTATAGCTGGTACGCTTACTACGATTCAGAGCAAGGAAAAACGTATGCAGCTCACGACACACCAGGCGGAAGACGGGTATTTATGCACGATGTCATTATGGGCCTTGATACGTTGGAAGACGAGTCGTTGAATTGACCTTGATAATCCGTGCAAATCCGCGTAATCCGCGGTTAAAAAGGCCAATATTGTTGACAATTCACATCAAAACCCTATAATATATAGTATATATAAATACCCCCGGCAAAAGTGGGGGCTGGATACTGACGAAAAATAGTATAGGTCAGCTTTGTTCTGCTGCGCAGTCCACAGGACGCCTTACGGCGGAGTCCTTAGGACTATAAGCTTTGGAGCTCGTATTCACTATGGCTACAGAACAACCTCCTATTGATAGTCATGCAAAATCGGGCCAAGAACCGGAGATTGACAAGTATTTTCGGGCGGCCATCAAAACTCAGGCCAACGATATTCACCTTAAAGTCGGCCAGCCGCCCAAATTACGCCTACAAGGTCAACTGAAAAACACTACCGGCGAAGTGATGACTGTCGCGAAAATGGAAAAGCTGGTCTTCGAGATATTAAGTCCTGCTCAGAAAGAATCCTTCCTGGAAAAGGGTACTTTGGATTTCGCTCACGAAGTCGGCGATGAAGACCGCTTCCGGATAAACATATTTCGCCAGCGAGGCATGATTAGTCTGGCGGCAAGACGAGTCAGCGCCTATGTTCCGCCGTTTGAAGCGCTGCACCTGCCACCAATACTCGAAAAGATAGCCGATGGTAATCAAGGGCTGGTTCTTGCTGTAGGTCCGACGGGCTGCGGCAAAACCACGACCGTTGCATCAATGATAGAACACATAAACCTTACACGTTCCTGCCATATAGTTACTATCGAAGACCCCATTGAATATCTGTTCAAGGATAAAAAAGCAATAGTGTCTCAAAGAGAAATAGGCATTGATATACCAAGCTATGAGGAGGCTCTGACATATCTGATGCGACAAGACCCCAATGTTGTATTTGTTAGCGAAATGCGCGATTCGGCGACGGTTACAGCAGGGATGAGGGCTGCCGAGACAGGACATCTTGTTTTTGGAACGATGCACTCTGCAAATGCATCACAGGCAATTCACCGGGTCTTGGACCTCTTCCCCCAAGCTGAACGAAACCTTATAAGACAAACTTTAAGCCTGGCAATCAAAGCCATTATCAGCCAGGTCCTGCTGCCCTGTATCAAGGAAGGTATTGATAGAATACCAGCTGTCGAGATTCTTCTTGCAAACCCGGCTGTTAGAAAGCTAATCTCGGAGGGTCGGGAAGCTGATTTGCCCAGCGTCATACGGAGTTCTATACGAGAAGGCATGCAGGACCTTACAGAGAACCTTTGTGAATTGATTAAAAACGGCTCTATTGACCCCAAGGATGCGTACAAATATGCACCAAATACGGATGAACTAAAAATGGCGCTAAAGGGGATTAGAACCACTGCCGAAGGTATCTTATGAACTTTGACGGAATTTGCAAATGGAGCATCCTATGCCCGATTTAGTACTAATGTCAATTGAATACGGCGGCTATATATCCATAGTTAAACTCGTTACCTTTCTGGTTCTATTTTTTTTGTGGCTGCCATTAATTAGCTGGGTGTACAGTGACGCCAAATCCGTAGAAACCAAAGAGGCTTTCTGGACAGGTATTATTCTCGGCGTAGTGGCTGCAACAACAATAATCTGGCTGGTTATACCTGTCTTTATTATCGGCATGCTGCTCTATATAATAGCCATAATGGCTGTAACTCTGGCTTATGTAAAGCACCGCAATACCAGAGTTATGGAATATGACCGTGTCCTGACCGTTGAACACGTTAGGAGCCTGTTCGTCAGCGAGGAAAAGAAACTTGATGCCCTGAAAAATGTCGTTTTCATAACAGCTAACGACAATCAGGTGCCTCTGCCTGCCCCAAAAACACCTGACTTTTTCGGCTATAAGGCCGTTTACGACGTTTTAAGCGATGCTAAGTGGAAAAGGGCAGACAGCATTTTTTTCTCGCCGGCACCGCAAGGATATAACGTAACTTACTATGTCGATGGTGCTGCGTTGAAACAGCCGGCTATAGCCCAGAACCAAATGGAATACTTCATCAGATTTCTAAAGCATCTTGCCGCCTTGGATGCTGATGAAAAGCGAAAACCTCAAAAAGGAAAGTTCGGCATTGTGCGAGGAACAGAAAAGGCCGACGATTGGGAAGTAACCACAGCCGGGTCAACCGCAGGAGAGCAAATCAAGCTCAAACAAATAATCAAGCAGGGCGAAATAAGGTTATCTGATATCAGCTTAATGCCAGAGCAGTACAAGCAGCTCGATAAACTTCAAGGGCTAAAACAAGGACTGTTTCTTATAACAGGTCCTAATAAGAGCGGCGTAACAACCACATTTTATACGTTGCTACGAAACCATGACGCCTTCATGAATAGTATAAACACGATTGAAAGACAGCCATCCGCTGAGCTGCTAAATATAACTCAAAACGTTTACGCCCTCAGCGACACCGGCACAACTACATTTGGCAAAAAGCTTCAGGAAATAATAAGATTGGGGCTCGATATCGTTGGTGTTGCAGACTGCGATGACGCCGAAACGGCCCAGGTTGCCTGTGCCGGTGCTAAAGATGGAAAAATAGTATACGTCACTCTTGATGCGGGCAGCGTGATGCAAGCGCTCGGCAAATGGATTAAACTGGTCGGTGACAGAAAAACTGTCGCCAG
>CAZZHL010000235.1:0-4208 GCA_964653945.1 uncultured Pirellulales bacterium | reverse complement strand
AGAGTAGCACGGCCATCTTGGCCGTGCCCGCACATCCGAGGTGAGGGACGAGTATCAAGTAACAAGTTTATTTTCCTATACAGAATCGGCTGAATATCCTGTCTAAAATTTGCTCGTCAACATGCTGTCCCGCTGCCCCGCCTTGCGTCGGGAGACGCAGGGGCAAGTGCTCAATATCGCTAATATCTTTGTAAGCAGCTCGCAGCATCATTGCAGTCACTTCATCATTGCCCGCCTTTAATTCATTTATGGCCTCGCTTACATTTTCAATCGCATCCGTGACCGCCTGTCTGTGCCGGGCGGTAAGCACAACTGCCGATACCTGCTCTGCACCCTGACCCTCCGAGCTCGCAGCAAGTGAAAGTTTGATGAGTTGCTTATCAATTCTATCTTTCAACTGCTCCAGCCCAAGGCCGGTTTCTACGGAAGCAGGTAAAAACTCAGCGTTAAATAAATTATTCAACTCAATAGTGCGATTAGCCAACATTTCTTCCGACAGCAAATCTGCTTTGGTTGCGATAGGCATGAGGACCTTCGGCTCTACAAGCTGAAGTATTGACACATCCTCGGACCAATCATCTTTTGACACATCCACACAAAATACAACCACAGATGCATTTCGCAGCGCCTCGATCGCCGCCTGTTGTGCCAGCTCATCAAGTATATTTTCCGCCTCAGCTACTAATCCCGCACAATCAAACAGCACACATCTATAATGCGCCAGAGACAATAGCCCTGTCAGGACATCTCTGGTGGTTTTGTGCTGCTGTGATACGATACTTCTTTCTTCTCCGAGCAGTTTATTCAGCAGACTGCTCTTGCCGGCATTAGGTGCTCCTGCAATGCCCACCGCCGGTAAATCGATTATCGTTTCGCTTCTGATACTGCCGATAAGTAACTGCTTGAGTTCTGTCTTTATCCCGAAAATTCTTTTTTCCGCCTCATCTCGGGTCATAAATTCGATATCCTCGCCGCTGAAATCAAGACCTGCCTCGATTAAGCTGAGACAATCCATCAGTTCCGACTGTATTTTTGCTGTAGCTTCAGCCAATCGCCCGCTAAGAAGTTTTTCAGCGGCAGCCAACTGAAACACATTAGAACTGACAATAATTTCGTTCACCGCCTCTGCCTGTGCTAAATCAATTTTGCCGGCCAGGTATGCCCGCGCCGTGAATTCACCGGGTCCAGCCATTCGAAGACCACCGTGAAAAAATTTGTTCATCAAGGCCCCCGTAACAGCCGAGTTCGTTTGAATGTGAATTTCAGCAACATCATCGCCGGTATAAGAGCGCGGGCCAAAAGTCAGATATAGTCTCCCATCAACCTTTAGCTCGTCATCAACTGCTATACTTCCGGCAATCAGGCCATTGGCTTTATCAGCAATACGCGGGCTGAAAATCTGTCCACAGATTTTGGCCGTCTTGGGACCAGTAATGCGAATAATCACTCCCTCCTGCGAATTGGCAGAGCTAACCGCCACGATGGTGTCGTTCAGGTCATACATTGGTAATTAGCAACTGGTGAGGGGTTAAATGGTAAATTACCAATAACCAGTCTCCAAGGGACCAGTTACCACTTGTAGAATGGTTTGGGTTTTTTCTTTTTGACTTTACCGCCGGTTTTACTCGTTACAGCAACCAGACCTTTTGATTCTTCCTCTTCTTTCTCCCGGATGTGTTTGCGGATAACATGCTGCTCGAAAACACCGGCAAAAGTACTGGCCATAATGTACAAACTCACCCCTGAAGGCGCCTTGTATAACATCAGCGGAAACATCAACGGAAGAATAATCATCATAATTTTTTGCTGCTGAGCAACCTGCGGATTTACTGCCGCTGAAGCCTGAGAAGGCATAAGCTTTTGTTGCAAAAAGAATGCTACGCCCATCAAAATCGGCAGCAAATTCAACGATTCTATCTTCCATTCCAATAAAGGCAAAGTTATCGTTGAAAATCTAATCAAAGCATCCGGGGCCGAAAGGTCTGTAATCCAGAACGGCAAAAACGCAGCTCCACGAAGGTCAATACTGGCATATACTGCGCTCCATAACGCAATCCAGATGGGCATCTGCACAAGCATCGGGAGCATCATTGTAACTTGGGAAGCCGGCGACACCCCATACTTTTTATAAAGCTCCATCATCTGTTTTTGCTGCTCGGCCATATTGCCGGCATATTTCTTCTTTATCTGTTGGGCTTCCGGGGTGTTCGCTAACTTTTGAAATTTGCTCATCGAGACCTGGCCCTTTTTGGTAATTGGATGCATGATAAGGCGCATCAAAAAGACCAATATGATAATGACAACACCATAGTTGCCGATAAAGCCATACATCCATTTCATTATTGCCAGTATCCCAAAGGCCAATGGACTTATAATGCTCGCCGGACAACAACAGGCTATAAAATCTATCGTTTGCACAAAACCTATCTTGCGATACAGCTCATTTTTATCGAAGAGACTTTTATCCTTCGGCCCAACGTACAGCTGGAAACTGTATGTTTTCGCGCTGCCCGCCTGTCCGACCGGGGACAGGGTGTTTGAGGCAATTTCCAAATTCAATCCGACCGTTTCATTGCCGCTGTCGGCCTTATCATCTCTATCAGGATTATAGAAGCTGCCTGTTTTATCTGTCACCCAGTCACAGTACTCTTTGCCCTCATCCGGAACCGGCACCACTATGGCTGCAAAATACTTGTTGACCGCAGCAGCCCAGAGAAAATTATCCCCACGTTTTATCAACCGCCTGTCATCAAGGGTCTTTGCCTTGAGCAGTTTTTTCTTATCAAGTCTCATGCTGGTAATTTGTCCCTGAGAATTCTCAAAGCCAGCAACAACTTTCCTCATATCGGCCCTGAAGGCCTCTCTACCGAGACCTGTCGGCCCGCCCATATTGAATCGATACTTTAGCTCATTGTCCCCAAGATTTTCAACCGCTACGCTGCAATCTAAAAGATAACTGTCAGGATTGACCTTGTAGTTTTTTAATAGTTTTACAAGCGGCTCACCAGCTGATGTTTTGATAACTACTTCGAACCGAGCCGTCTGAGACCCGTCCTCTGCTGTTTCTTTGCCGAGACTTTCCCAGTGCAAATCCTGCAGCGGTATCTGCAGCTTTTCCTTAACGAACACAAACTCTTTGTTTGCCATTGACAAAATTTCTGTGCCATCAGCCAACTCCACAGGAGATAGAATCACTAACGGCTGAGGGTTTTTATAATCACGGTCATCAAATCCACTAAAGACGGCTCTCTCTATCGCCGCCCCCTTGGTACTCAATTCCAACTGGTACATAAACCAGCTTTTTGGGTCGGCTGAGCCGAGCTTAACAGTCTCAGCTGAACCGCCATATGCCTCGAAAGTCGTAGCCGCAGACATCTCTTGATGGTTTCCGCTGCCAGCAGGAGATTCTTCGACCTGCGGATTTTCGTTAGCCGTTGTTTGCTGCAAAAGAATACACGGTTGCCCTCCGGGATAACCCGCTTCGAAAAGGCCGGATTCTACTACAAGCCACCCACAAAAAACAACAAAACAGATTAAAATTAAAAAAAATAAGTATCGCATCTCATCTCTCGTCTATTGTCCTTAGTTCATCACCATAGGCTCCGAGAACAGAACCGCCAGATATAGATTTATCTTCCCTCCCGCAGCCGGTCTGCATGGAAGTCGTCCAGCTGGTCGATTGCCCTTATCTTTTTCATAGTGGTTTCAAAATCGTATTTCAGCCGGACGAAGTGAACCTCATTATCATCCACATACACATAACTTGCCCGGTTATCTTTGTCTCTCGGCTGTCCGACAGAGCCGACATTGATAATTGCTTTCTCGCTCTCGATAATCGGATAGACATTACCTAATTCATCCGGCGGGTAGAAATCCGGCTCATCGAGAAATACACCTGGCATATGCGTATGGCCAACAAAGCATATATGCCTGACCCTCTCGAAAAGCATCCGAACCTTCAGTGGATTGGTATAAACATCATCAGGAAAGATGTATTCATTAATCGGCCTTCTCGGTGAGGCATGAACAAAATCCATTATCGCTGAAGTTACCAACAGTCTGCTCTCGATTGTCCGCCGCATCGGCAGCTCGCCCAAAAAGCTCCAGCGCCTGTCACATCCTGGCTTATATTCCTCTGATTCCAGAACCTCACGTGTCCAAAAACTTGCCTGCTCCGCTGCGTAGTTGAAATTTGTCGGCTCATAAAA
>CAZZHL010000234.1:0-4214 GCA_964653945.1 uncultured Pirellulales bacterium | reverse complement strand
ATTATTGTCTCTATGGGCGTAGGCAAAGCAACGCAGGACAAAAAATTTCTGGAATCAGCCAAAAAAGACTTAACGATGGTTTGCGGCCAAATGCCTTTGGTTTGTAAAGCTAAAAAAAGCGTCTCTAATTTCAAACTTCGTCAAGGCATGGAAATTGCTTTGAAAGTTACTATCCGCGGTGTAAGGATGTATGAATTTATGGACCGGCTCATTAATCTTGCAATCCCTCGGGTAAGAGATTTCCGGGGCCTTAACCCAAACAGCTTTGATGGCAGGGGCAATTACTCAATGGGCCTGGCTGAACAGAGCGTTTTCCCGGAAATCAACCCGGCAAAGGTTGAGTTTCAGCAGGGTATGAATATAACCTTTGTAACAACAGCAAAGAGCAACGAAGAAGCAAAAAAAATGTTTCAGCTCTTTGGTATGCCGTTCAGAGACTCTACATCAATAAAGCATGAAGAATAAAGTTTAGAGCAAGATACAAAGATAGAGGCCTATAGATGTCAACTAAAGCATTAGAAAACAAGGCGGCAAAGAAACAAAAGTTTCGCGTTAGACAATATACGCGCTGCCAACTTTGTGGCAGGTCGAGGGCTGTTTATCGCAAGTTCAAGATTTGCCGGATTTGCTTCAGAACTTTAGCAAACGAAGGAAAAATACCGGGAGTAAAAAAGGCCAGCTGGTAAATAAAGAAGACTTTAAAGGCCAAAATTAAGAGGTTAGCCAATGAGTTTCAGTGACCCAATAGCTGATATGCTGACAAGAATTCGCAATGCTGTGCGAGTAAATAAAGAGCAGGTTAACATCAGAGCGTCAAATATCTGCCAAGGAATAGCTACTGTTCTGAAAGACGAAGGTTATATAAAAGATTATGACCGAATCGATGATAATAAGCAGGGGATACTAAGAATTATATTGAAATATGACGAAGAAGGTCGGCCTGTCATTAATGAGATAACAAGAGTAAGCAAACCCGGCCGCCGAATCTATCTGTCTGTTGACAAATTACCGAAAGTTTTAGCCGGTATGGGCATAGCCATTGTTTCAACAAGTAAAGGCGTAATGAGTGATAAAATCTGCCGCCAGAATAAATCCGGCGGCGAGATACTTTGTACGGTTAGCTAATGAGTCGTATTGGAAAAAAACCTATTACTCTTCCTAAGGGTGTAAAGGCCGAGCAAAAAGGCCTCAGTATCAAAGTCTCGGGGCCTCTTGGCGAGCTCCAGATAGACTGCTCTCCACGCATAAAGGTAAAAATCGACGACTCTGAAGGTAAAATACTGGTTGAAAATGAACACCCTCAAAACCGGCAGCACAGGGAGCTACACGGTACAATGCGTGCATTGATTGCAAATATGGTTTCCGGTGTCAATACGGGTTTCCAGAAGAAAATGGAAATATATGGTACCGGCTTTAACGTGAAAGAAAAAAGTGGAAAGCTGGCTTTTCAAGTTGGCTTTGCGCATACGGTAGAGAAAGTAATACCAAAAGGTATAAAGGTAAACATCGAAGTCGAGGCGACCAGAGGCGATGAAATTCCTGCTAAGTTTACACTTTCGGGAATAGACAAGAGACTGCTGGGCCAGTTTGCCGTTGATATCCGAAAAATAAAACCGCCGGAACCCTATAAAGGGAAGGGCATCCGTTATGCTGACGAACAAATACGACGCAAAGCCGGTAAAGCATTTACTTCAGGAACAGCATAAGAAATGATAATTGAATCGTGATGGGAAGTCGATTTTATGGTAACGACCAGTGAGCAAATAAAGAAAGCATCGCAGAGACGCAAATATCACGTCCGTAAAAAGGTCTTTGGAACACCTGACAGACCAAGGCTATCGGTATTTCGCTCGAATAGACATATTTACGCCCAGATTATAGATGACACAGCAGGCGCAACATTAGTTTCAGCAAGCACAAGAACAAAAGCCCAGCGGGAGAAGCTGTCTAATAACGGTGACAAGAAAGCTGCTCAAGCAGTAGGTGAAGCAGTTGCAAAACAGGCCCTTAGTGTTGGCATTAAATGCGTTTGCTTTGATAGAAACCGCTATAAGTTTCACGGCAGAGTCAAAGCCCTTTCCGAAGCGGCCAGAAAAGCTGGACTGGTCTTTTAACACATTAGTCAATAGATAATTGTTTGGAGAAAACATTGGCAATAGAAGCAGTTAAAACAATTGAAGAGGAAGAAAAGCCGTTAGAAGATACAATCGTTAAAGTATATCGCTGTGCAAAAGTTGTTAAAGGCGGTCGAAGGTTTAGTTTTGCGGTACTGGTTGTAGTCGGTGACCGTGCGGGCACTGTGGGTATTGGTTACGGTAAAGCTAATGAAGTTCCAATGGCAGTTGAAAAAGGCGTGAAAGATGCCAAAAAATCATTGCACAAGATTGCTTTGCTTGGCCGAACGATTCCACACCAGGTCGAGGGGAAATGTAGAGCTACGAAGGTAGTGTTGGTCCCGGCCAGTCCCGGCACAGGAGTCATAGCCGGCTCCAGCGCTCGAGCGGTTCTCGAATATGCCGGCGTTCAAGACGTCCTTACAAAAGTGTATGGAAGCACCTCCGCCAAGAACGTAGTAAAGGCCGCTCTGGATGGGCTATTGAAATTGCGCAGTAAAGAAACGGTTGCATCTATGCGTGGCGTAACGATTAACGATTAACAGGCAGGTGATGTAGATGTTAAATTATGAAATAACTTCTGTCGCAGGTAAGCACAAAAGCCGTAAGCTTGTGGGTAGAGGAACCGGCAGTGGTCATGGTAAAACCTGTTGCCGAGGACATAAGGGAAGTCGCAGCAGGGCTGGCGCAATGTTAAGTTCTGTGTACGAAGGAGGCCAAATGCCCTTGTTCCGCCGGCTTCCTAAACGCGGCTTTAGTAATTACAATTTCGCAACACGCTTCGATATCGTCAACGTGTCACAACTGGAAAGATTTGACGACGGCACCGATGTCGGTGTGGAGCAATTGTCCAATGCCGGACTGGTCGACAGCTGCAAAAGCAAAGTAAAGATTCTTGGTGGCGGCGGGCTAACAAAGAAACTGCAGGTAACAGCTCATAAATTCAGCAAAACCGCCGAACAAAAAATTGTGGGTTGCGGCGGCATAGCAAAAATAATAAAATGACTGGTTTAAGTATGCAGAACGAAAAACTATCGGAAAGTATCGAATGCTTGGGACACTAATTAACATATTCAGAATCCAGGACCTGCGTAACAAGATTCTTTTTACCTTGGCGCTGTTAATAATATACAGGATCGGTTTCCACATCCCTGTTCCTGGTTTTGACCAGAAAGCGATAGCTAATGCGATGGCTACAAAGGATACGGAAGGTGGTATGGCCAGAGCTGCTGAATACATGCAGATGTTTACCGGCGGGACTTTACAAAGAAGCAGCCTGTTTGGGCTGGGAATTATGCCTTATATTACCGCATCGATTATCCTTATGCTGTTGGGTGAGGTTATCCCTGCCTTGAAGAAATTGCGACAGGAAGGACAAGCCGGCCAAAAAAAGATACAGGAGTACACACGTTACCTGGCTGTGGCGATATGCCTTATTCAATCGCTAATGTTCATGAAGTTGTTAGGAGGGGAAAGGCTGATTTATCCAGGCTTTTACCATCAGGCTCTGATAATGGGTGTTGTTGGGATGACTGCCGGCACCATCTTTTTGATGTGGCTCGGTGAGCAGATTGATGAATACGGCATAGGCAATGGTATTAGCTTGATAATTATGGCCGGCATTTTATCTCGAATGCCCTGGGCGATTAGAGAAGTTTGGCAACAGAGCGATTTTACGATAGCAGCATCACCTGACAAGTATGGTCCTGGAAAGATACTGTTCCTAATAGCAGCTTTTGTATTTGTAGTTGCCGGTGCCATATTAATAACCCAAGGCCAGCGTCGCATACCAATTCAACAGGCAAAACAAATGCGAGGCCGGAGAATGTACGGAGGCCAGAGACATTATTTGCCCCTTCGCGTCAATCACGGCGGAGTGATGCCACTGATTTTCGCTTCATCTTTTATGATGTTTCCACCAATTATAATTGACAGGCTGTACGGAGCATGGCCTGACTCGAAAGTCTTTTTGACATTAAAAGGAGTTTTTGCTTATAATTCTTATACATACAATATCCTCTATATGCTCTTTATATTTTTATTTGCTTATTTTTGGGTAACGGTGCAGTTCCAGCCAAGGGAGATGGCCAAAAACCTGCG
>CAZZHL010000233.1:0-4234 GCA_964653945.1 uncultured Pirellulales bacterium | reverse complement strand
AACAGGGGACGTTCTGAAAATTGCGAATTTTACCATAGAAGTTGACCTCGAAAGCAGCGCCAAAGCAGATAGAGACATCCATCTGGAAGATACGCTCATCACTACTGCTCGCCAGCCACAGATTATAGTAAGGAAAGCGGATGTCGAATACGCCCCTGATATTAGACTGCCGGCTCGAAGGGCGAACGATTTTTTGCAGGCCACCGAGGCAATTTGCAAAGCCAACAACCCTGAAGAATTGCTCGATGTTATATTGAATATTACATTAAGTCAGTTTGCGGCTTTCCATAGCTGGTGTGCTTTAAGAGACGAGCCGTCCGGTGCGATGACCTATCATGCCGGCAGAATAAGTGACGGCAAAGAAGTTGAGCTGGGGCAGATAAAGCTTGGTGAAAAAGTTACTCAGGCGGTTGAAAAAGGTCAGTTTTTACTTCTGCCGCAAGTTACTACTCGAACAGAAAAGGGCAAAATTCGCTCTGCGATGATAGCGCCTATCATCGATGTCACGGGCTGTTTCGGTGTTGTATATGTCGATAATGCTGTGAATCAGCAGTGCTACAGTCTCGGCGATTTGGACTATCTGATGCTGGTGGCAATCCATACGGCGGCAATATTTGAGAACTTCTGAGTTACAATGGTTTGTGTATTTTACTGTTCGGTGTTTATCGCATTAGGTTCTTCAGCTTTTATTTCATTGGGTTCCTGCGGTTTTGGCTCATCTTCAAGCAAGTCCGGAAGTTCTTTTGTCAGATTCTTTGCTTGCCAGTCAGCGATTTTGTAGATCCAACCACGATGTTTCTGAGAAAATTCTTTCGCGTTGTTCCAGGCAAGCAGTTTGGCTTCTTTTTCCTTCAACTGCTCTTGTGACTCATTTGGGTCCGGTTTTTCAATTTTCTCTGTAAAGTCGGCCTGGCAGATTACATACGTTTTGTCATCTTTTTGTGCAATTTCTAAGGTGTAAACTGCCGAGTTTTTCAGTCGACACACATATTTTTTGTCGAAGAGCAGGCCACCGACTGTCCTTTTACTGACGTCTTCAAATCTCAAACTCCCTAAAGCGGTGAAGACGTTCCGGCTTTCGTTGGTTTTTAACTTTTTGCCCTGGGGGGTGTTTTCCAGCACTATATCTTTGCTATCATCTTTGACTTTTAGTGTATATTCGCCACTTGATGTGCTGACTGTTACCGATTCGATATCTTCTTGCTTGATGGAAGTGAGAATTTGTTCGGTATAACTTATTGCCTTAGTGCTGAACCACGGGGTCTTCTCCATAAGATAGACCTTATCGCTCGATTGCTTATCGCCCGAAAGCAGTCTTACATAAGTGCCGGTTTTGTTTTCTTTTGTTTTTCCCACGACAACCCCTGCCAGAATGGTTGAGTTTGGCTCCGGCGTCAAAAATTTGACGACATTTTTGGCATTTCCTTCTGCTACCCCAAGGTCTTCGTGATTTGTCGGGTCGCCGGTAATAAATTGTGACCAGCGGATTTCCTGGCACTTTGAGAGCAAATTGTTTATTTCATTAACCTTTGCAGGATAATTGTCCTTGTCTGCAACAACGAAGCGGTTTGCTATTCGCTTTAAGGTTACAATATTATCGTCTTTCCCGCTGACAACGATACTGCCGATGCGGGCCGTATTAAGCCCCGGCATCAGATAGCCGGGTGTTTCCGGCTCTGCCGGCCCAGCAGAGATGTGTGGTATAATTACAGCCAAGAGCACCATAACAACGGCAACGGCGGCAAGTATTGCAAGTTTTTTGTCACTCATCTATAAGACTCCTATTTTTTGGTAACCGGTGATTGGTAATTGGTAACTTTGTATTTAACTATTTACCATTTGACCGAGTACCATATTTTTAAGCATCGCTTGCGTGACTGATATAATGTCTTTTTCTTGCGCTTCGGTGGATGCCAAGGACTATAGCAATTATTAGGATAACGGCTGGAGTCAGGAGCATATTTAAGTTGCGAAGGACATTACCTAAACGCTCAGTTCGCACGCGTCTTTGTAATTTTATTTCATTTAGCTGGCGTTGTGCCTCGTGCTTTTTCAATTCAATATCACGCTGTTTTTGAAGTATGGTACTGCCGATGACCTCTGCTTTTTCAGCTTCCGCTGAGGACGACAGAATAGATTGTAATTCTCTTGTGAAGCCGGCGATTTGCGCGTTTAGCTTTGCAACCTCCTGAGCGGTTTCGGCCTCTGCCTGTTTTTCAATTTGGTCAACAACAGTGAACGGTCGCTTGAAATTACCTCGTGACCTGATGGAAATCAGGTCGGTCGAACCGGTCAAATCATCAATTGCATTGAGCAATAAAGCACTGTTATCACCCCGGGGGGTCTTTCCAAAGAAAGAAAAATCCGTATACGCCAAGTCATCGTTTATGAAGTCGACATCTGCGAAAACTACTACGGCACAGTCACGCTCTGCTTGTGTTAAACCTGTAATTTGTTTTTTGACTTTCTTGGTTTCGTTCGGGTCTTCTGTTTTTTGCTCAACCTCGATTTCGATTCCGCCAGGAAAGCTGCTCTTGAAGCGACCTGTAACCAGGTAGGCCAGTGGCACCGGCTCAAAACCTGTGGTGAATCTGTTTTTAAGTTGAGACGTGTCAAGGTACATCATCTCGTATGGGTTGCTTATTGTAATGCTATTGCCCTGATTGGTTGTCGTGAGAAGCACAGTTTTTTCTGTATTCGCCGATTCTGTCTGGTTTGAGTCTTCAATTTCCTTCAGTGCACCGGCGTACAGGAATCGTACCTCGTTAAGCTCGGCGGTAATAACATTGTCTTTGTTAAAACATCCGGGTCTAAGAAGGAGATAAGTAATGACGTTTTCGTATCGGCCATTGGGACCAACAGGTGCAGACAGCATCAAATTTTTATCGCCGACAAGTGTATACTCCGGCATTTCAAGACCCCAGGTTCGTAACAGTACGTTTAGATTCGAACCCCGCGAAACTGATGCCCCCATTTGCATTGCCATTTGATCGGGGGAATCCTTAAGGCAATGGGGGTCAACGCATACAATTGTTCTGCCGCCTTTAAGGACAAACTGGTCTATTGCAAAGACGGTTTTTTTCGGCAGCTCTTTTGGATGAATAACCAGCAGGATATCGATATCATTTATATCATTAACATCTGTGGGAATCTGCTTGACTTCGTACTTTCTGCGTAAATGCTCAACGAAAATCCAGGATGGCTGGGTTGGTTGACCCTGCATCCGCATCATCTGGGCCATATACCCGCTGATGTTTTCACCCATTACTGCAAGCGGGCTTAGTATTCCTATTTTCTTTTTTTCGCGTGTGATTGCGGTGTCTATCAGGTAACTTATATCATACTCGACGAAATTTTGTCGGTCCGGGGAAAAGAATTTTATAGCCTTTTCAACCCCAAATGGTGTCTGCAATACCAGGCCAAAGAAAAAGTTCTCCTCCTGAGTTATAGGGTAACGGTTCAAGCCGTATCGCATTGCCTGTGCTTCATCGTCGGAAAAAGGTCTTGGGTCGATAATTTGCAGTTTAACCATTCCTTTAGATGCTGCTACGTATTCCTGGAGCAATGCTTTAACGAATTCGTAATAATTGTTGAAATACTTAATCTGGTCCGACGCTTTCAGTGTAGCCGTTTTTGCATAGTAAAGCTTCATTGTTATTGGCTGATGAAGTTTGGCTAAAATTGCCTTTGTCCCATCCGAAAGCGTATAGAGCTTCTGGTCGGTGACATCGACCTTCAGGCGTTTGCCGATGTTTTGACAGATGCTTATTGCACTGAAAGTAATTACCAAAACAAGCAGCGCAGCTATAGTTGCCCGTATCGTTCTATTGGCCCCGTGAGAAATTTGTTTCTTTTTTGCCATACTTTTATAAATCTCCTTATATAGCTCGTCGTGTAATTTCCAGAAGAATTTATTAGCCGGCCTTGGTTTTGTCTAAAACAATACCGCCGGCAACGAGCCATCCGACAATCAGCAGCACGAAGTAAGACAGGTCCTTAAACTGCAGCAGTCCCATCTGGATAGACTCGAAGTGTGTTTGAAAACTCATATTTTCAACTGCTGAGACCAGGTCGGCTGGTAAAAAAGTCGAAAGATAATTCAGCGTTGTCGGCATGCCGGCAAAAACAAGTACCGCACAGGTGACTACCGACAGGACGAAACTTATAACCTGGTTCTTGCTGACTGCTGAGAAGAAACATCCTATAGCGAGAAAACCTCCCGCCATTAACACAC
>CAZZHL010000232.1:0-4243 GCA_964653945.1 uncultured Pirellulales bacterium | reverse complement strand
ATCAGAATATCGACCGACCAGCTTCTAAGCCACCTGCGGGAAAAACTGGATATGTGAAATGGCCGAAGAAAAGCAGGAAAAGAAAAAACTCAGCAAAATTAAGCAAATTCTCAGGCTAATCGGCATTACACTGATTGCATTAGTGCTCATCCTTGCCCTCGTTTTCCAGGCACCCTGGAAAGTAACAGCACTGCTTGTTATTATTTTTCTTGCCTGTATTACCCTGCCCGAACGTTACCTCAACTGGTTCTGGCTTTCAATTGCTGCTGTCCTGATAGTGCTTCTTATCTGGGTCTTTTTACCTGAGGGGGACGACACCTGGAGTCCATACAAATTTGATGAAGAAATCGCTGACCATGAAGCAAAATTTGCCATACCTGAAGAAGAAAACGCTGCCACAATCTACAATGAACTCATGCAGGACTATATCCCCATAGAATGGAGGATTAGATTTCTACGTCGGGAAGTGTTCCACAAAGTGTTATCAGAACCCTGGCTGAGCCAGGGCTATCCTAAACTTATCCAGTGGATTCAAAGGCACAGAAAAGCTGTAGTGGCCATGTCAAATGCATGCCGGATGGAAATGTGCAGATTTCCGAGTAACTTTGAAATTTCTCCTACCGATGAGTTACAGACGAATCGATATTTCGCCCTGAGAAGCTGGGCATTAATACTTTTACTTTCCGGCAACAATGATGTAGCCGAAGGCCGCCCGGATGATGCTTTTTCAAAGTACATCTATGCTCTTCAAATCAAAAACCATCTCTATCAGCAGAAACGGATGATCGATTTTCTTATCGGCTTTGGAGTAGAAGGCATGGTTTTTCCACCACTTAACAGATTCGTGATTGAAAATGGGCTCAGCAAAAAACAGGTCCAACTCGTATTGGATTTCCTTGGAAATCTCGAAAATAACTGGATTTCAGATTTCCTTCAATGCCTTGAATACGAAAAACTTTTTACCCAAAGCACCTTTTGCAGTCTGGTCTATCAGACGAACTCGAAAGGCCGGGTAAGATTCAGCCGTGACCCTGCTGCTGCGATATGGCCTCGCTGGCGACGCCGAAAAGCTTTGACCGAAACATATTGGGAAAAAAAGTCTATGAAAACATATACTATATTGGCCTGGTTCTTTTTCCCTTCCACCCCACAAAAAGCTGCTGAAATGATTGACTCAATCTTTGAACAATGTAGCCCTATGGCCTTGCCTGACTTCGCCTGGGACGAAGAGAATATCTACCCCAGTCCGACACCACCGCTGAAGCTTAATTGGTTTTCTGTGGTCAGTTATAATACAAACAAAACAACCCGGCATTATGACGGATTCCATGATGTCTACTTAAAGCGCCTTGCCCAACGCAGGGCTTTAAGACTTCTGATAGCGCTCAAGCAGTATAACATCGAAAATGGTTGTTGGCCGAATAACCTCGATGTAATCAAATCCTCAGTTCCACCCGAAGCGTTTATCGACGCGGTCAATAACGATTCTTTCGTTTACAAAGCCGCAGAAGATACGTTCATATTCTATAGCAAAGGCAAAAACAATATCGACGAAGATGGCCAGCGCGATGCAAAAGAATTGCGTGCAGGGGCGGACGATTGGATAATCTGGCCGCCAAAAAGATACAAAACAAAAGAAAAAAATATAATTGATGATAGTACTCCTCAGGAAAAGCTGGTAAATAATGACTGAACCAGAAGTAGAAAAGAAAAAGCTCAAAAAGACAAAGCTGATTCTCAAATGGATTGGCCTGGGGTTGCTTACACTTCTGCTAATATTGGCCATTATTTTCCAGGCGCCCTGGAAAGTAACAACACTTCTGGTTATTATTCTTCTTGCCTGTACGGTTCTCCCGAAACTTTACCGCAAATGGTTCTGGCTATCAGCCGGTGCTGTCATCATAGCGCTTATTATCTGGGTCTTCCTGCCTGAAGATAATCAGGGCTGGCGGCCATATACATTCGATGGAGAACTCGCCGCCCTCGAAGCTAAATACGCGATACCTGATGAGGAAAATGCCGCAATAATCTATAACCAATTATTGGAGGATTATAATGAAGCCGCATTTGAGCCGAATTTTCTCGACCCTAATCTTGAAGGTTTAATCAGAAGGGAGCCCTGGTCGAGCCAGGACTATCCTGAGCTTGCGCAGTGGATTAAACAGCGCAAGGGAACAATCACGAAGCTTATCGAAGCCTCCAAAATAGAAAAATGTCGATTTCCGATAGTTGCTGACAGTATAGCTCTTAGTGGACATATGAAGATTTTAATTCCGATGCGCCGTTGGACGTTTTTACTTGTTTATGCAGCTAATAATGACCTCGCCGAAGGCCGAAGAAACCGGGCTATTGAAAAGAATCTTACCATACTTCAAATGGGAAAACATATATGCCAGCAACTAACATTTGTCGATTTGCTGTTAGGAATTGCTATCAAAGCCATTGCAACCAACCAGTTCGACAGATTCATTGTTACCGGCGATGCCACTGAAGGACGTTTAGGTGCTATTGAACAAGCTCTGGCTGATGTTAAACACGACTGGGGCGATGATTTCCCTGGGATTCTCAAATGTGAAAAGCTAATGGCTAAAAGTATGCTATGCACACATGCATACGAAATAAATTCGAAAAATAAGGTAAGATTCAGCCGTGATCCGTGTGCAGGAATGAAAGAGCAAATGGAGAAGCTTTTGCAGAATGATGGAATACAAGACCCAAACATAAAAGAGTTTTGGAAAAAGCGCTTACACCCAAAATATTGGCAAAAGAAACTTTTTAAAGCCAAGGTTATAACATATTGGTTTTATATGCCGTCTAACCCGCAACCAGCTGCCAAGATTATAGATAAAAGCTATGAAAAATTTACATTTGCAGGCCCCAACTTCGACATGCCAAAAGGTTCTAAAGAATTTTGCTTACCATCATTATTAAAATATGGTTTTAATTATCGCCGTATGATAGAGCATATGACTGAAATTTCAACAAGGTCTTATCATCATATTCACGATATATATCTTCGAAACATCACAAAACAAAGAGGCAGCCTGCTTATTATCGCCTTGAGACGCTACAAGAACAAACACGGCCAGTGGCCGGAAAGTCTGGATGAACTAAAATCCCTTGCTCCAACTGAAATCTTTGTTGACCCAATAAATCAAGACAGCTTTGTTTACAAATTAACCGAAGAGAACTTTACACTCTACAGCAAAGGCAAAAACAATATCGACGAGGATGGCCAATACAATCCGAAGTGGGACCCCAATACTTTTGAGCATAAGGTCGAAGAAGATGACCAGCTAATATGGCCGCCAAAGAGATGCAAAACTCAAAAGGAAAAAAACAATGACGAACGACAATAAAACTTATATTTCTGAATTAAAAAATTATGTAGGCAAAGAAGTTACCCTTGCCGGCTGGCTGTATAACAGCAGGGCAAGCGGCAAAATCCAGTTTTTAATCGTCCGCGACGGCACCGGCCTTTGTCAGTGCATCGTTGAAAAAGGCAATGTCGGTGACGAGCTTTTCGAGCAGTTAAAACATCTCGGCCAGGAATCGTCGTTGACTGTAACCGGCACCGTCCGGGCCGATGAGCGAAGCGTCGGCGGATATGAAATGGCCGTAACCAATGCACAAGTTATTCACGAAACGACAGATTATCCCATCACGCTGAAATCGCACGGCATTGATTTTTTGCTCAAAAATCGTCATCTTCACTTTCGCTCGCAGCGCCAGTGGTGCATCGGCAAAATCCGCCATACCGTCATCGACGCCATCCGCAGATTCTTCAATGATAATGACTTCACTCTTATCGATACACCTATCCTGATGTCGATGGCAGGTGAGGACCAGCAATCTCTTTTTGAGGTTGACTATTTCGGAACGCCGCTGTTTCTTGCCCAGACCGGCCAATTGCATCTCGAATCGGCGGCGATGAGCTTCGGCAAGGTCTATTGCTTCGGCCCGACCTTCAGGGCTGAAAAGAGTAAAACCCGAAGGCATCTCACTGAATTCTGGATGGTGGAACCCGAGGTTGCATTTGTCGACCTTGATGGTCTTCTGCAGCTTGCCGAAAACTTCGTCTCATTTATAATCGCCCAGGTCCTTGAAAAAAATAAAGGTGAGCTTGAAACTTTAGGAGCTGATATTGCAGCGCTTGAGAAGATCAAGCCGCCTTTTTACCGGCTGACCTACACCGAGGCCGTTGATATCCTGACCGGCCAAAAAACAAAGGATTTTCTTGCAC